>CANFJD010000038.1 GCA_947447315.1 Fimbriimonadaceae bacterium | reverse complement strand
CGCTGGTGGCCCGAGCCAAGATGCGGGCTCGGTAGATGCCAGCGGTGGCAGTGAATTTCCACCGAATCTCGGCATCCTTCCCGCTGAACTCGGTCACCATCCCATCGCGGATCACGCCACCTTTGACCGAAGCATCCGCCGCCACCAAGCCAATCTTCCCCGCCGGAAGCATCAAAGTAACCAAAACTGCCGCGATCATGACCTCATTGTAACCGGAAGTCGGACGCGCGAACTTTGACGAGATTCACGGACGTAACGACCATTTTAGCGCGGTTCTTGCGGTCTGGAACGCAATGGGTTTGGGCCGAAATTTTCGGTTGCGGCAACTCTAAAGATAAGTAACCGAAACTCGATTTTGACAACCAACACAACAGCTTTCGCCAATGGATCCTGGCTTGGTGGACCACAACGCACTCGGGTCCCGACTCAGCTTCGAACTATTCAATAACGCTATTCAATTGCCAAAATAATTTTATCCGAGCCGGTCTAGTGTCGGCTGAGAAGCTTGACCGACTTGAATCGCAGGTCAGTAAGAACGTGGCCAAGAAGACGGGATATGAAATAGAGGTTGGCTTATACCGTCCTGATAGTAAACGGTTCTAGAAATAGGCTTAGGTCAACAAGATTGACTTAGCGTATATTTGGTCTTATTTGGCTATCCCAAACGGAAGTGCATATTGAGATCTTTGTAAAAGAATGGGTGGCAAGTTGGCGATCGGGTTGTGGTTCCATAATCAAAGAAAATAGCTGGCGATCTGGGTTTCCTTTCTATGTCGAAGGCAGAGCCTCCATATCTCATCTTGATTGAGTTTAGCAACGGGGCAAAATTCAAAGTTTCCAAACATCTCTGGTTGTTACATGGGACGAAACTTCATTAAGGTTAATCGAACAAGCAAGCTTTTATGATTAAATTTACAACATACATTTCATTTAATTGTGAATTTTTTCGTATCGCTTCTTGCGAATTTTCATAATCTGATCTTCACCAGAGAATGAGGATTGTTATGCTCACACCACCGCCAATGCGGACTGAACCACTTCGTTGGAGAGTTGAGGGCTGGCTCGGGCTTTGGCCCATTTCATTAGCGTCGGCGGGGGCTGGTGCCTGCCGTTTGATTCCCGGATTTCCCACCTGCCCCCCCTCCTCACCCGGTCGGCCGGGGCAAAGAGGGGGCTGACTTATAGTCGAACGGCGTGTCCGTCGACTTGGGGTGGGACGGGGAGGCCGAGGGCGGTGCAGAGGCTGGGGACGATATCGATCACGCGGACGGGCGGGATTTGCTTGCCCGGAGTGATGCCGGGGCCCTTGGCATAGAAGATGGCCTGCATTGTGCGGCGGGTGGGGTCGAAACCGTGGACGCCGTTGCCGATGATGGCCCGGGCGGGACTGAACAGGTCGCCCTTACGGGGGCTGGGATAGTATCCGGGGACCAGGTCGAAGTACAAATCGCCACCGGCAGGGCCGCCAATGCCCAGATGGACAAACTCGTCAGGCCGCCACATCCGCTCAATCACCGCTTGACCCGAAACGGGATCGACAATGCCGCGTAGCGCGGCTTCGACTTCGCGGAGGACACGCGGACGATCGACAGCCGAGACAATGCCACCCTTCCAATCGGTGCCGTTGATGACGACGGCGAAATCGCTCCAAGCTGGGCAGAGGGCGCGGGTTTGGGTGAGGTCGATCTGGTTATCAGCGCCGTATTTGAGCAGGCCGGCGCGTTCCAGCACGTGGTTGACGTTGACATACTGGCTAACTCCGGCCATCCCGTGATCGGCAACCAGGGCGAAGGCGGTGTTGGGGCCCGCGACCTTCATCATGTCACCCAGCCAATCGTCTTGGGCTTGGAAGACGGCCGCGTAGTAGGGCCAGAGCCGCTCGGCAATTTCGGGCCGGTAGGACGGGGACGTGGGGTCCAAGGCTCCCATCCAGGCGTGACCGGCGGAATCGGTCATGGGCGAATAGTGGAAGGCGACGCGGGGGCGGTATTTGTTCCAGCCGTACCGGAAGGAGCGCTTGAGGAGCTCGCAATCGAACTGAACGAGTTCCACCACGCGGGCCTCGGCCTCGCCGTTGCCCCCTTGGTAGACAGTCTTGCCAAACTTGCCACCAAAATAGGGATCCCAAGGGTCGTCGTGGAAGCCACCGTAGGCGCGGAGGTAGGTCAGATTTTCGGCGGCGGATTGGGTGCCCTGCATTCCGCTGATTTGCCGGGACCACAGGTCGGAGGCGCCGGTTTTGGGGTCCAGGGCAAAGAGGCGAAAGTTGGCGATGCCGGTGAGGGCACCCTTTTTGGCGAGCCAGCCGCCGGTCCAAGCGGAGAGTTTTCCGACGGGGGCGGGCTTGATGCGACGAGTTTCTCCCTGACTACGGATCTCGACGGTATCGAATCCGATGATCGGATCGGCGGGATCGTCGAGGGCGGCGGCGGCGAACTCGGATTCACCGAGGCGGAAGGATTTTCCGGCTGGTTGGCTGACGTCGATGGCGCGGCCCGGTTCTAGACTGGCTTCGAAACCACTGAATTCGACGTAGCGATCAAGGGGGACCTTGGCGGCGGTCAGGCGGGCTCGGTCGGGTGCGGGAGGGAAGGATCCGGCGGCGCTGAGGGCAACCGTTTTGAGGCCGGCGCGGGCGGTGGTCACCCAGAGGGGTTCGGTTTGGTGGACGCCAGCCCCGAATCCGGTGGTGGATTCCAGAACGGTGTGCTGAGCGCGGGGAAGCAGGGGGACGGCATTGCCGGTGACTTGGCTGTGGCTGGGATGGGTGCCGCTGAAGATGGCGAAGTGGCTAACGGCGGTTTTGCTGGGGAAAGTGGGGATGCTGGACTCGGCCCGGACTCCCGATTGGGCCATTTTGGCGAGGTTGGGGAGCTTGCCTTGGGCCAGAAGACGGTCGACCACCCAGTCGGCGGCTCCATCCCAGGAGACAATGACGAGATTGGGGGTGGCAAGGGCTGCGGCAAGAAGACCGACCATGACTGATTATGGTCGGAGGCAACGGATTTTGAACGATGATTCCCTCCGGGGTTCCGGATGGAATGGGGACGTTAGATGGCGTCGAGGGCGGACTGAACCAGTTCGTTGGCCAGTTGCGGGTTCGCGCGTCCCTTGGACTCTTTCATCACCTGGCCCACCAGGAAGCCCTTTACGGAGACGGCGCCCGCCTTATACTTGGCGACGACGTCGGGGTTGTTGGCAAGGACCTGATCCACGATGGCTTGGATGGCGCCGGTATCGCTGACCTGAGTCGCGCCGGTGGCTTCTACGAGTTTGGCGGGCATTTCTCCGGTGGCGAAGCTATCGGCAATGACGGTTTTGGCGATTTTGCCGCTGATGGTGCCCTTAGCCACGAGGCTGGTGAGCTCTACCAGGTGCGCCGGAGTGAGCTTGCTTTCTCGGGCGGTGATTCCCGCCTCGTTCAGCAGCTTGGCGAAATCGGAGTTCATGAGGTTACAAATCGCCTTCGGCTCGCCGCCTAACGCCACGCATTCTTCGAAAAAGACCGACCACGGGCGGTCGGCGATGAGCAGATTGGCATCGTAGGCACTGAGGCCGAAATCGGCCTGATAGCGGCGGAACTTGGCGAGGGGAAGTTCGGGCAGTTCGGCGCGGAGACGCTCGATGTAGGCCTCATCAAAGACCATGGGGGCGAGGTCGGGATCGGGGAAATAGCGGTAGTCGTTTTCCGATTCCTTGACGCGCATCAGGTAGCTGGCCTCGCGCTGCTCGTTCCAACCACGGGTTTCTTGGTGGACGGTGCCGCCGTTATCTAGCTCGGCACTTTGGCGGCGAATCTCGAACGCGGAACCCATCTGCACGGCGCGGAACGAGTTGAGGTTCTTGAGTTCGGTCTTGGTGCCGAGGGTGGTGGTTCCGGCGGGGCGAACGGAGATATTGGGTTCGCAACGAAGGGAGCCTTCTTCCATCTTGCCGTCGCAGACGCCCAGATAGATAAGGATTTGGCGGAGCTGGGTGAGATATTCCTTGGCCTCTTCGCCGTCCTCGATGTCGGGCATGCCGGTCTCGGGGTTCATGCCGGAGACGATCTCCATGAGCGGGACGCCGGCGCGGTTGTAATCGATGCCGCTGCCGCCATTGGGAAGGTGCATGAGCTTGCCGGTGTCTTCTTCTAGGTGCACGCGGCGGATGTGGATGCGCTTGATGCTGCCATTGGCCTTGGGGATATCCAGGTAGCCGTGGTAGCCCAGCGGGTTGGTTTCGCCGTACTGGGTGACTTGGTAGCCCTTGGGAAGGTCGGGATAAAAGTAGTTTTTGCGGTGGAAAATGCTGTGCATGGCGACCTTGCAATTGAGGGCAAGGGCGGTTTTGATGACCATCTCGATGGCGGCGCGGTTAGGGATAGGCAGGGTTCCGGGCAGGCCAAGGCTTACGGGATCGACCCGGGAGTTGGGTTCGCCGCCGAAGGCCACGGGGGCGCGAGAAAACATCTTGGACGCGGTGGATAGTTCCGCGTGAACTTCCATACCGATGCTTGCCACGTAATTCGCCATTCGGGCTAGTTTACTATCGCCAGTTTGCTATCGTTTGGTAAGTCTTTGATCCCAGGCCATGGATGCCGATGCGCTGATTTTCAGTCGGGGGAATTCGGGATGGTTGGGGTTGATGAGGATGTTGGTTTGGTAGGGTCGGGCCGGAAATCCAGGCACCAATAGCGCGACGCTGCTGGCAGACTTTATCCAAGCGTCACCGTAATCAACGGTGCGGAATTCGTTTTGGTCCCAAATTTTGTGGTGGCCGATGGAGCATTCCTCAACCGTGAGTCCAGCGGGAATAGTGATGAGCTGGTACTCGTCTTGGGGAATGCCCGAATTGTCGAAATGGACGACGCGCTCCAGGATGGCCCCCTCAAAAGTGGCGCAGGCATAAACGACGAAGACTCCGGGCGAATTCCATCGACCACCCATCATCGCCGACCCCATGCCGTTGAGCTGGGGAAATCGGCGATTGTGGATTCGGTAGGCGACGAGGGGTTCGGTGAGAACGGGCATCGGAGAATCGAGCCGAGGGGCTAGGAGAAGACCCCGTAAAGACCTTGCCACAGATGGGTTTCTACCTGGCGTGCACCCATCTCGGTGAGAGCGAGATCCCGGGGCTTTTTGTTGCCGAGACTGTGGTGAGGACGGTTGAGGAAGTCTCGGGCGCGATCGGCGGACTCGAAGGTGTACTCGGCAAGGGCAAAGACGCGGGTGAGACGCTCTGTGCGCTCGCTCTCCTCGGGGGAGAGGACGGTGCGACGATTGAAAGTGGCTCGAGGGACGATGCGGTACATGAATTCTAGGGCCTCGTGGGGGTAACAGACCTGATCGACTACGTGGCGGAGAACCTCGCGATCAAAACCGGTCTCGGCGGCTTCGCGAAGATCGGTGGCGGTGATGCTGTAGGGGGAAGATGGTGCACCGTACAACACCTTGGCCGTCTCTCGGACCATGAGAGCGGAGGGGTGCGGGAGAGAGGATGCCCAAAGCATGTTCACATGATACATGAAAAATGCTCATATGAGTAGGGCTCTTTGGGAAAATTGTTGGGGAGATATGCTGAGAGGGTGATTTCAAGGCTTCGGGGAGAATTGGCGGCGATTGAGGCGCCGAACGTTTTGGTGGATTGCCAAGGCGTGGGGTACGAGGTGACAGTTCCGGATGGGGTGTTGGTGCAGCTGCCAATGATTGGTGATCGGGTGACGTTGCTGGTACGGCAGACGTTTCGTGAGGATGGGCAGTCTATGTTTGGATTTCTGACGAGCGACTCGAGGCGGCTGTTTGATCTGTTGTTGGGAGTTTCGGGCTGCGGGCCGAAGAGCGCGTTGAATCTGCTTTCGTTGGATGAGCAGACGGTGGCGCGGGCGATTGTTCAGGGGGATTCGAAGACCTTGACGCGGGCGAGTGGAGTCGGGCCAAAACTGGCGCAGAAGATCATTATTGATCTGAAGGACAAGGTGGGCGACATCGTGATGAGGGGTCAAATGGTTCCGACCAAGCCGGTTCTGGTTCAGGAAGACGACGACCTGATGGCGGCGCTCCTGGCGCTGGGATTTCGGCGAGCGGAGGCCGAAGCGGCGGCCGAGCAGGCGCGGGCAGAAGCGACCGATATTCACGGACAAATTCGTATTGCCACCGCGCTCATGCGGCCAAAATAGGTATACATCCGTCTAGACATTCATGCCGCGAGACGAGAATTTAGAGCCAGATCCACACCCGAGCGAAGGGCGATTTGAATTGTCGCTGCGGCCGCGGCGCATTGGCGAGTTCATCGGTCAGGAAAAGCTGAAGCGGAATTTGACCGTGTTTTTGAAGGCGGCAA
This sequence comes from Fimbriimonadaceae bacterium, assembly GCA_947447315.1. Taxonomy (GTDB): domain Bacteria; phylum Armatimonadota; class Fimbriimonadia; order Fimbriimonadales; family Fimbriimonadaceae; genus Fimbriimonas. Next base: position 7,989 of record CANFJD010000038.1, on the reverse strand, counting down.
CTCAACGGGGCGAACCGCTTGACCACTTGCTTCTCTACGGTCCTCCTGGACTGGGCAAAACGACGCTGGCCCACATTGTGGCGGCGGAGATGGAGACCTCCATTCACGTGACGAGCGGTCCGGCGATTGAGCGCCCCGGGGATTTGGTAGGAATTCTTACCAACCTCGACGCAGGATCGGTGCTGTTTATTGATGAGATCCACCGATTGAGTCGGCCGGTAGAGGAGATTTTGTATCCGGCGATGGAGGATAGCAAGGTCGATATCATGATCGGCCAGGGTCCGGCGGCGCGATCGATTCGGTTGGATGTGCCGCGCTTTACCGTGATTGGCGCGACGACGCGGCAGGGATTGCTGACGGGGCCGCTGCGTGACCGGTTCGGCATCATCAGCCATTTCCAGTATTACGATCACGACGCGCTATTTGAGATCGTGATCCGGTCGGCCGGGATTTTGGGCTATCAGATTGATGAGGAAGGGGCAAGAGGGATCGCGCGGCGATCTAGGGGCACGCCTCGTATTGCTAACCGATTACTGCGGCGGGTGAGGGATTTTGCTCAGGTGGCGGGTAAAGATCGCATTGGTCTGGCGGATGCGACGGCGGCCTTTGAGGCGCTCGAAATTGATCCGCTCGGGCTAGATGATCTGGATCGCCGATTACTGCGAATCATGATCGAGCGGTACAAAGGCGGTCCGGTGGGGATTGATACCTTAGCGGCATCGACCGGCGAAGATTCGGGCACCATTGAAGAAGTGGTTGAGCCCTTCCTGATGCAGGAAGGGCTCATTCAACGCACGCCACGGGGGCGGTGTGTGACGGAGCTGGCATACAAATCGCTTGGTATGCCAGTTCCGCTTGAAGGCTGAACTGGGAGGCGGGAAGCCTCCGCTACGCTAGTTCGGCATCAAGAGGGCGTTGAGGAACATGCGGTTCAGTCCGGGCCACAGGGCTCGCTCGGTGGGGTTTGCGCCGAAGAAGAACACGTGACCGCGTCCAGAGGGCGAATCGAACAGGTAGAGGCCATCGGCTAACTGCTTGTCGGTGGCATCGGGCCAGGCCCAGCCGGTGAGTAGCTTCTTTGTTTTTTCGTCGGCGAAGTAGACCGCAGAGCCACCTTCCTTTGGTTTCTTGTAGAATTTCGACCCGTAGACGGGGACGGCGATTTCAGTGCGATCGTAGCCGAAGCTGAGCGGGTAGCGCGGATCCAGGGTAGCTCGGAGAACCGGTCCTGGCAGGTCATCCACGTCCTTAGCGCGGTCTAATGTGGCGAAACCACTGCTTCCCAGGGCCCATCCCCAGTTGTCCATTACGATCAGCCGTCCGCCAGCGCGGACCCAGTCTTTCAGTTTCGTATCCGCAGTGGCGACGACGCCACCCGGGACGACGATGGCGGTGTAATCCGACAGATCTCCGCGCAAGGCCGAAGTTGAAAGTGCCGTGAACGGCATCTTGAAGGTCTTGTCCATGGCGAACCATAGACCGCTGATCTCACCGAGAGTAGAGCCCTCGCCAAAGACAATTCCAATTTTTGGGGCGCGAAGTGGTGACACCGTGCTGCTGCCCGGACTGTTTCGTCCGACTTCTGGGAAGCTGGAATTGATCGGAAGAAGAGTCACGCCGTGGGCGGTGCTGATGCGGGTGAGAGTCGCCCGGGAAGTTTCAGAATTGAGGTCCGCATCGTTTCGGTCAGCCAGAATGAGGAACGAGCCCGGGTTCATGGTCGTGCCATCCGTCTTAATTTCCTTGCTGGTCACCGATACTCGAAAACCCGCGCCGAGAAGTTCGGCCGCCGCGACGGCATCTTCTTGGTCGGTATACGGGAAGTAGTAGCCAGCGCTACTCGGCGCGGGAATTGCGACCGGAGCGGACGCAAGAGTGTCCATCGATGCCACTTTAGGTGCCGACTCGCACCACCAGGCCGCGATGTTATAAGCATAGGGGAGCGCCCATCCGGTTTGGTCATAGAATTCAACCCCGTCCGGCCCAGGGTACTGCTCACCGTCGGGAGCCGTTTTCTTCTTAGCGAGCTGTTCCTTGATGAATTCCGGTTCAAAGTTCGACGCAGGATCTAGCAACGCTTTAGCCAGCGCGCCCTGCGGTTGGGCGATGTCGACAACGAGGTTTAGTCCCGAGAATTTGGTTTCGCCTCTCTTGCCGGTCCAGTAATCGGTGGCGTCTGGTTGAGTCCACTCCGTCGTGGTGAAGGACGATTTGATGCCGGCCTTAGCCAAATGACTGGAGAAGCGGCGAAGGGTGCGTGCATCCCCCTTCAACACCACCCGTTGAAACTTACCGGCCGCCTTGCCGCTGTTCACATCCTTCATAAAGCTGGTGTAGCTGTTTAGGATCTCGCTACGATTCGCCGCGGTTGCCCGAATAACGGACAGTGCCGAAACCATGTGCTTCTCAATCCCGCGGCGCAAAGTCAGAACGTAGCCATCGCTCTGAGTCTTGGCAACATATTTTCCGCCGTCCGTCTCGTGAGTCATACCGACCGCTCCGCTCAGCGTTGTGGATGCATCCAAGTAGCCTGGATAGTAGAGGTCAAAGGTATCCCGCGTGAAATACTGGAAACCAACGCGATCAAATTCTTTTCCGATTGCGCGACCCATCACCGTCGCCCATCGATCATTACGGGCCCGGTCGACGTTTTCATTAATGGACATCGGTTCGGGCGGAAAGAAGTACGTGCCCACCTGACCGTGTTGATCAATATAAATCTGCGGGTGCCAGCGGAGCATCTCGGCAAACTCTTGCTGAGTCTCCTGTTGACTGAAGGCGACTCGATCGCGGTTCATATCGAAGCGGTACGCGTTGGTGCGGCCATGAATGATGCCAGGCTCTTGCTGCTCAAAAGCGTTCGGGCTGGCATCGCCACGGCGAATGCTGTTGTAGTAAACGGCAAATCGCTCGGCCCCGTCGGGATTGTAGATCGGGTTCAAGATGACAACCGCGTTATCAAGCGCGGTCGTGATTCGTGGGCCCTTCGCGGCGGCCAGGTTGTATAGCAACGCCAATCCACTTTGGGCACTGGCCGGTTCATTTCCGTGGATGCACTGGTTCACCCAAACCAATGCCGGCAGCTTAGACGTATCGACTGCCTTCCCCTGGGCGATCTGCACGTAGGCGTTCTGAATCTCCTTTAGGCGGCTGAGATTTTCGGGTTTGCCAATGGCGAAAAGTCGAAGCGGTTTGCCTTGGGTGCTGGAACCGTACTGCCACGTTCGTACGCGGCTCGGGGCGGCAGCGGCCACGGCTTGGCCGTAGCGCTGAATTTCTTCGTACAAGGCAATGCGGTCACCCAACTCGTAGCCAAGCACCTTTTCCGGGCGCGGCACCGCGGAATCGTAGGGTCCCTCTTGATAGAGGTCAAACTTCGGCGGAGCCAGCAGGATGCTTGCCGCAAGCAGGGGAAAAGGCATGCCAGCATTGTACTTTTGCCGTGAACTTCGATGTTAATTCATGACCGGCGAAACCGTTGAAAGAAGGCATTTTGGCCCCATCCATCGTTGGCAAGGATTGCCATTATAAAGTAGCCGATAACTGTCAAGGCTGCAAAGCCAAGGAAAACAAAATCCATCGTGACGAAGGTCTGATTCCTGGTCCACCGAGAACTAACGATCACGGCAGCTCCAATCACCGACAAAATCATTCCGTATGAAGCCATACGACGCACCATTGGGATGATGGCAAACCGACGGTACTTTATCCGTGACAGGGAGGCGAATAATCCTGGAATCACCATCATGGGCATTGCCCCAATATAGAGCGCAATCACGTTATAGACCGCACGCCACGTGCCAACGATAGCAACCGAACTCGAAAAGACGACCGTTGCTAGCACCAGAAGCATCATCAATATCACCTCGGGCACCCACCAAATTTCTTTAGAATCGATCAACGGTTTAGGTGGAAATTCCTTGGCAATCCCGACGGCGATGTCCGAAACTTCTCCAAACTCCTGAACTGCCAATCTTTCCGCCTCCGCGGTGGGATAGCCGGCGGCAATGAGCTCTTGCGAGCGATCCGACAGGTGGCTCGTTGTTTCAGTAATCACCTCATCCACGTCCGAGCGCGAAAGCGTCAGGGTGAGAATTGCAGCCAGTTTTTGAGTGTATTCCTGAATCGTCATTTTCCCGCGCCCTGTTCTGGTTGCAAAACGGCTTCGATGCTCTGTGAAAATGTGCGCCACTCGGATTGTTTTCGGGTCAAGGTGGTACGGCCCTGTCCGGTTAGTTCGTAGACCTTTCGTGGTGGCTTGGTGCCTTGGGGCACCCATTCGGCCGAGACATCACCGGCTTGCTCCAGACCGTGCAGGGCGGGATACAACTTCCCTTCGGCCACCGAGAGAACTTCCGCACTCAAGGTTCGAATTCGCTTAGATAATTCGTACCCATGCGCCGGGCCAGTTACTAGACAAGACAGAATGAGGGTATCCAGATCTTCTCGGAATGCCACAGAAACAATTATACATAATTTTGGGAGGCACTACGAAAAAACCGACACACCGCAATTTCGATTCCAATCATCTAAAATGAATCCACCATGACCCGTGAGAGCCTTCATGCCATCAGTGACCAGATTCATGCGATCGGTCGAGACTTTGGCGTGTCAGAGATTCGCGTATTCGGTTCCGTCGCAACCGGTAGGTCAACCAGCGAAAGCGATGTTGACTTACTCGTGCGGATGGAACCGACTCGGTCATTACTGGATTTGGTTGGATTTGAACAGACAATCGCTGATCTACTCCAGGTAAACGTCGATGTTGTGGAAGAAGGCGGCATTCACCCTAGCTTGGAAGCCAAGATCATGCGGGAAGCATGTGCCATTTGAACCGAGACTCACTGTTTCTAAACGACATATTGAAGGCATGCCAGAAGGTCTCGCGATTTATTGAGGCGGGCAAAGGTGAATTCCTAACTAACGAAATGATCCAGGATGCAGTGATTCGAAATATCGAAATCATCGGCGAAGCCTCGAAGCAACTCTCGGCGGAAACGAAGTCATTGGCTCCGGAGGAACCTTGGCGTCAGATCGGTGCCATGCGAGACAAACTGATTCACCACTACTTTGGCGTCAATCTCGAACGGGTTTGGCAAACGGCCAGCGTGGTTTTGCCTCCGTTCCAAGTGAAGGTCTCGGCGATGTTATCCCGCTTAGAACCTAGCCTACTATCCGAGGATTAATTGTGCGGCATTCTCTCACATCACGAACGATTCGGGCTTGCCAATGGGTCTAAACTATCGCAACGTAACTGATCATGAACGACGAACCTGAAGTTTTAGAACCGGTTGAGACCGTAGAAGCCGCCGAACCAGCCACCGTTAGCTCCACCGCCAAGTTGGTGTTGAAACGAGGCGGAGTGGAGACCGATTTGGTGTTTGCATTTTCTAGCCCCGCCGTGGTCGGTCGGTTCGATCCGACGGTTGGCCCCATTGACGTGGACTTGGGCGCACTTCAGCCGGAAGGCACCTATATCAGCCGTAAGCACGCGCGTTTGGTGCTGACCGACGGGGTTTGGTACGTGGAAGATCTGGGGAGTGCGAACGGCACTTTCTTATTGGCCGACGACTTTGAGCGCGTAGAAACCGCCGAAATTGTGGACGGTAGCGAGATTGCATTTGGCAATGCCCGATTTACTTTCCGCCTCGGCTAATCCTGGGATTCGGTATCGTGAACGGCACCACAGTCATTTGACTGCGGTGCCGTTTTCGTTTTTGGGAAAAACATGGTGAGATCACGTTTGGCAAGTATTGGGCTCATTGCCGTCACGACTGGAATGGCGGCGATCGCCGCCGCCGACATCACGACACCCAAGCAATTTTTGGGCTTCAACGTGTGCCGTGACTTCCAATTGGCCAATTACACGCAGTTGACGGGATACTGGCAGAAACTGGCGAAGGAGTCGCGGCGCATCCGGCTGGTCAGCATTGGCAAAACCGAAGGCGGCCGCGATCAGATGATGGCGATCATCAGTGATCCGCTCAACCTAAAGCACCTAGAAGACCATCGGCAAACCAGCGTGGCTCTGGCCAAGGGCGGTGGCACGATGAACGCGAAGGAGATCGAAGCGCGCATCCGGCGGGGCAAAGCCGTGGTTTGGATTGATGGCGGTCTACACGCCAACGAGACTCTCTGTGCCCAACACCTCATTGAGCAGGCGTACCAGCTCGTCAGCCGCAATGACGAGGAGAATAACCGGATCCTCAAGGACTGCATCATTCTGCTGGTCCAGGCGAATCCAGATGGCATGGACTTGGTGAGCAACTGGTACATGCGGCGAAAGAAGCCGGAAGATCGATCACTTTCAGGGATTCCGGAGCTCTACCAAAAGTATGCGGGGCACGATAACAACCGGGACTTTTACGCGAATAATCTGGTGGAGACAAGAAATATCAACCGGGCTCTCTACTCAGAATGGCTGCCGCAGATTGTTTATAACCACCACCAATCGGCCCCAACCGGCGCGGTGATGTACATTCCGCCGTTTCGAAATCCGTTCAACTACAACATGGATCCGCAGGTTCAGGTGAGCACGGATCTGCTGGGGCTGCATATGCATCAGCGGCTCATCGGAAAAGGCATGGGCGGGACCGTGATGCGGACAGCAACCGGCTATTCCACCTGGTGGAACGGCGGACTCCGCACTACGACTTACTTCCACAATATGATCGGAATCCTCACCGAAACGTGGGGATCGCCAAATCCAAATAGCGTTCCCTTCGTCAACGAACGCCAGATTCCTTCAACCGACGGGCCGTTGCCGCTGTCGGCCGACAAGTGGACATTCCGGCAGTCGCTGAACTACGAAGTGGAAGCGAACTACGCCGTGCTGGACTACGCAAGTCGCCAGCGAAATGAGCTACTCGGCAATATGTATCGCGCGGCGCGAACCAGTATTCAGAAAGGAAATACGGATACCTGGAGCGCGTTACCATCGCGGATTGCGGCATTTGGGAAAGAAGCGTTAACGAAGCCGGAACTTCGCGATGCGCGCTACTACATCCTGCCCGCGAGTCCGCGGGATCCTGGTTCTCAGCGGTGGTTCTTGGATCGATTAATCCAAGTGGGAGTGGAGGTGTACAAGCTCGACGGAGCCACGTCAATCGGTGGAAAGTCCTATCCCGCAGGTAGTTTCATCATTCCCTCCGGGCAAGCGTTTCGGCCGCACATTCTGGATATGTTCGAGGCCCAAGATCACCCGAACGACTTCCAGTATCCCGGGGGGCCTCCGATTCCTCCGTACGATTCTGCGGGTTACACCTTGGCATTCCAGATGGGAATCGAATTTGATCGCATCGTTGACCCGATTGGTGGAATGAACGGAATGACCGGGATTAAGGCCGCCGAGATCAAACCCGGGCAGATGTTTGACGACATTGATACCTACGCCGGAATGGCAAAACCACGGGTTGGATTGTGGGATCGGTTTGGCGGCAGCATGGAATCGGGCTGGACCCGGTTTACGCTGGAGCGCTATAAGTTTCCGTACACAGTTCTGTATGGGGCCGATTTTAACGCCGGGAAGCTACGAGACCAGTACGACGTGATCATATTCCCCGACGGCGCGATCCCCGGTAGTGATCCGGCAAATCCGAGGGCAAATCCCTTATCGGATGACCCGACGGTATCGGCGGAGTATAAGCGTCGCCTACCGGGGATTACCGTGGCCAAGGGAGTGGCGGCGCTGAAGGAATTTTTAGAGAATGGCGGGCGAATCGTGGCCATTGGCAGTAGCGCGACCAATCTGGCGAAACACCTGAAGTTGCCGGTAGAAAATGCCGTGGGAACTCTGAAAAATACGGAGTTCTACATTCCGGGTTCGATACTGCAAGTCTCGCTGGACAAATCCGCATCGGTGACCCGCGGACTGCTGGACCGAGTTGACGTGATGTTCGATTCGTCGCCAGCATTTAAAGTAACGGGCCCGGCGAAGGTGATCGCCTCCTACACTCAGGAAAAACCGCTGAGAAGCGGTTGGGCGTGGGG
>CANFJD010000037.1 GCA_947447315.1 Fimbriimonadaceae bacterium | reverse complement strand
CCCCGTTCGAACGCGTCCACGGCTGATTTTAAGTCCCATGTCGTACTCGAGCCCATTTGTCCTTACAATCCACTTTAACCGGCTGCCCGAGAATGATGCACGTCATGGCTCTTTTGGCTGGACAATGGTGAAACTACCTTCGGGAGAATTCTTCAAGGCTTCGACGGCGTCTGGTGCAAGCGGCGCGATGTGAGCGAGAGTTATCCGTAAGCTGTTAAGCACCAAGATGCGGATTTTGCGATCCGTTAGGTTTTGCTGATAGCTCATGTTTTTGTCACAAGTGACCAGGGCATCGAACCCCATGGTTTCCGCTGCCGAGATGAGCTCACCATTTTGTAGCTTGTCCAGCCCGACGGCGCGTACATGGACCACTTGGAGCCCCACCAACAACGGTGCCAGCCTTTGATTAACGTTATTGTCTAGAAGAACCCGCATTAGGCAACGAGTTCTAGTCCAAAAGTGCGGCGGGCTTGGTCCTGCTCCCAGTGCACGACGGCTTCTGCAAATTCAACCGGAACTCCGGGCCAACCGTCCATGAAATCCTCCAGCGTGCCCCTTTCGTCCAGCGTATCAATCAATGCCTGGACGGGAATCCGAGTTCCTTTAAACCGCACGGCACCGCTCAGCGTGTCGGGCGTGCTGACGAGTATGTCTTGCAACTGGGGAGGGATAACCATTGGTTTAACTCTCGATTGCGTAGGGTCCGGTGCTTTCAGGACCGGGATCTTTCATCGGCTGAACGCGAAGAAGATGGTGGGCGGTACAGGATTTGAACCTGTGACCCCTTCGGTGTGAACGAAGTGCTCTACCACTGAGCTAACCGCCCGGATTGCTCGGGATTGATATTATGACACGGGGAGCCGAAATGCGTGGTGGGCCACTGGAGTAGCCCACCACGCGCCACTTACCTTAGCGAGTCGCCCTGACCGGCGGCGTGCTTGGGGTACGTCGATGCCGGATTGACCTTGGTGTCGTTCGCCGGTTTCTTTGCCGGGTCAGTATCGGCGCCCGCACTAGGCGACTTCTCCTTCGACATATCCACCGTCGGCTCCGACGCGCAGCCCACCATCAGGAAGGCCGCGGCGAGCGCCAAGATTACTTTGCGTCCCATAGGTACTTATCGTAGTCGGAAAGCACGAAGTTGGTGTTAGAACCGTCTTGACCCACCTTCCAGTTGGTACCCACGGCCAGGCCACCGAGGCTCATCTTGCTCACGTGACCATCGCCCCAGGCGGTGGCCACTTTGCCAGCCACGCGGGCTACTACGCCGCCGGTCTGACCACCGTGGTTCACATCCAGTCCCAGCGAATCCCAAACGCCGGTGCCCCAGTTCCAGATGCAGAACGTGTTGCCATCCACCTGGTACGGACTGCCATCGGGGAGTGACGTATCCCAGCACATAGGAGCATCGGCCAGGCCGTTCCACCAGTAGTTGCCTTCCCATAGCCAGCCGTCGTTGGTGGGGTTGTCGATGCCGTTATTGAAGATCTCGGTGAAGTAAACAGTTTCGGCGGGCTTGGCGATGGACGTGGCCGATACTCCACGCGGAGCCTGGTGGGTGCCGTCCCAGTACATGGGAGCCATGGCCATGTGGTTGATGCCGATGTTGCCGTAGATGATCGACGCCATATCGGGTTTACCGGCGAATGCATTGCCCACGAAAATGTTGGGAGCGGTTGGGTCGGTGTAGATGGCAAAGCTCTTGGTATACGGGTACTCCAGCGTGCGCCAGCTGTTAAAATTGATGCCGCCCTTGGCAAACTGAACTCCACCGACGCGGTTTTCGGCGTACCAACTCTGCGCCAGTAGCATGGTGTCATCGTAGTCTCCGGCGTACATCTGCGCGCCCAGAGCCACCTGCTTCATGTTGCTCAGGCAGGCGGCACCTTTGGCGCTCAGCTTGGCTTGGGCAAAAACGGGGAACAGGATCGCCGCCAGAATGGCGATGATCGCAATGACAACGAGCAGCTCAATGAGCGTGAACGCTTTGGATGCAAATCTAGAATTCATGACAATATCTCGGCAAGGCTCCCAAACGCGAGCGCGGCAACCATCATTCAGCGTACGACAGGTTGTTAAGAGATGCGTTCGCGTGTCGAAAGTTTCTATAATCAAACATGCCGCGTAGATCGAACACCGCTTCCGATCCCGATGCATTTTCGGCGCCGGATACGTTTCCACCGGTGGTCAGCACGTACCAAATGGTGACGACGGTCGGGATTCCGCGCGGTCACGAAGCCCACTTTCATCCCGACACCATCGAGATCTGTTTTGTCCGCAAAGGTCGGTTGGATTGGTGGATAGGCGACCAGACGTACGAGGTTCACTCCGGCGATGTGGTGGTGATGCCGGCGACCGTGCCCCACGGCTCGGCCGATGCCACCCTTCAGCCGTGCGAATACTGTGCGTTGCATATTGATCCCAAGGCGCTGAGCGCGGACACGCGTCGCGCTACCCAGCAGCCCCACTTTGGTGGCCTCCATACGGGGCAAACCGAAGCCGGAGAATTTGTCCGGCGACTCTACGAGGAGCATCAACGGCCCAAAGCCTACGGTCGAGAAGTGGTGCGGTCCCTCGCCAATTTGCTCGTGGTGCAACTCGCGCGTCACGGAGAATCGGCGAAGGATAGTCCGGAGAAAAACTACTTGGTGCGAAGGGCCATTCGCGCTCTCACCGAGGAAGAAGGGGGCGGGAAATCTATCGAAGAAGTGGCCCGGCAATTGCGCGTTTCGACGGTCTGGCTGACGAGGGTTTTCCGGCAAGAACTGGGACAATCGCCCGGGGAATGGGCCCGATCCCGCCGGTTAGGCGAGGCAAAGCGCCTCTTAGCCGAAACGCAAGATTCGGTGATCGAAATCGCCATTCGCCTGGGCTATCAATCTAGCCAGTACTTTGCCACTGCCTTTCGGCGCGAAACTGGGCTGACTCCTAGTCAATACCGTCAACGCTGCGCGATCGTCGGTCCGGGAGCCCCGGCGGAGATCGCTCGGTCGCCGGTGGCTTAGGGTAAGTCCCGAATCACTTCCAAAACCGCCGTCCCGTAGCGCTCCGCCTTGGCCGCACCGACGCCGCTGCACTCTAATAATTCGTCCCGGTTCTGGGGTCTTCGCGCCGCGATCGATCGCAGCGCGGCATCGCCAAAAATGAGGAACGCCGCCACCCCTTGTTCGGTGGATTCAAGTTTTCGCCACGCTCTCAGCGCGGCAAAGGCTTCGTCCGTACTGGGATCGCTGGTGAAATCGGCAACTTTCGATTTTCGGCTAGCCTGCGTTTCCACCGTTTTTCGGGTTTGGTATGGCACCACGGAAACGGCCTTACCTTCCCGCAGAACCGCTCGACTGGGTGGAGTGAGCTTCAATGCTCCGTGCTGAGGAAGATCCACCCGTAGGTAGCCCAGCAAAACGAGTTGTCGCACCCGGTGAAGCGTATCGACTTCGCTGAGTGACGCCCACTTTCCGTACTCAGGATGCTCGGTCGCCCCCTCAATCCGGGGTCGACCGTGAGCGCGCAGCATATCGGCCAGACCGTAGACGGCGGCTTTCTGCCCGGTTCGGTACGCCAGCATGAGGGCGTCACGGGCAAACTCGGTGATGTCCTCGCGGGGTTGCGGCGAGAGGCACGCATCGCAATTGCCGCAGTTGCCGGTCACCGATTCGCCAAAGTAAGCCCGCAGCGCGGTCCGTCGACAGTTCCCGGACGCGACGATCTCAATCAGGGCGTCCAGCTTCGCTGACTCAATGTCCCGCACGACCGCGTCGGTCGTCTCCGCGATCATTTTTTTGATTTGGATGACGTCGCTTAAAGAGAACAGAAGTAGTCCTTCGGCGGGCAAGCCATCACGACCAGCGCGGCCCGTCTCCTGGTAGTACGCCTCCACACTTTTGGGCAGATCGCGGTGGATGACAAACCGAACGTCCGGCTTGTCAATTCCCATCCCAAACGCAATCGTCGCCGTGATCACGTGGATATCGCCATTGAGAAATTCGTCCTGAGTCCGCTCTCGCACCGCTGCTGGTAGGCCCGCGTGGTAGCACTGCGCCTTCACGCCTACACTCCGCAAACTCTCGGCCAGGTCCTCCGTTTTCTTTCGGCTAAGGCAGTACACGATCCCGGATTGACCGGGGCGGGCATTGATGTATTGGGCGATCTGCCGCATAGGCTCCAGCCGGGGAACTACGGTGTACCGAATATTCGGGCGATCGAACCCGGCAATGAATGTCCGCGCGTCGGGCAATCCCAACCGGTGTCGAATATCGACCTGAGTCGCCGGATCGGCAGTCGCGGTGAGCGCAAGGGTCGTAACTCCCGGCAGCTTATCGCGAACCTCTCCTAAACGTGCGTATTCGGGCCGAAAATCTGGTCCCCATTGAGACATGCAGTGCGCTTCATCAATCGCCAACAAAACTGGTGAATAAGCCCGGAGTTCGTCGACAAACCCGTAGGAAAGTAATCGCTCTGGCGATACATATAGCAGCTTCAATTCGCCGGCCAAAGCTAGCCGCCGCGTCTCGATCACTTCTTCGGTACTGGAACTGGAATTGATCGCCGCCGCCATCACCCCGTTCTGCCGTAAAGCCGTTACCTGATCCCGCATCAGGGCCAATAGCGGAGAAACCACCACCGTGAGGCCTTTCTGAATCACCGCCGGAACCTGGTAACAAAGCGACTTTCCGCCGCCAGTGGGCATCACCACCAGGGCATTTTCGCCCGCCAACACGGCCTCAATAATCTCCGCCTGAGGCTCGCGGAATTCGGGAAATCCCCAAATTTCGCGCAGGGCTTGGATGGGGGTCATTAAGTAAAGGTTACTAGGTTTCCGGAACCATCACCAGTTTAAAGGCGCCCTTTTCGAGCGGATTCGCGTGGATGCGCGCGAACCAATCGGGCAGTTCTTGAAGTGTAACGGGCGTCATCCACTCCTTCACCGAAACCCGGGCCGATTGTAGTAAGGCCAGTGCCCGCGGGTAATCGCCTACTTCAAAATTGCAGCTTGTCACGATTCGTCGCTCCGATCCTAGCTTCAAAAAGTTAACCGGAATGGCTTCGTCGTGAACCGCCAGATTCACCAAGGTGCCCGATTTCCCCAGGTGATCGATCGCGAACGCGAGTGATTGAGCCGATCCAACAGTGTCAAACACGGTCCCGAACCCGCCCGGTGCGATGTCGCGGATCTGTGCTGCCGCGGCGTTCAAATCAGTTTCGATATGAATGCGGTGTCCGATTCCTTGGCGCTCGGCAATCTCCAGCGCGGTTATCGATCGGTCGACCAACACCGCCTTGGAAGCTCCCATCGCCAATGCCATCTGGGCTACGCCGTTTCCGGCAGGGCCGGCTCCGATACAAAGCACCGGCCGACCAATCTGGATGCTGCCCGTCTCGGCCACGTGGAGGCACACAGCCAAAATGTCCATCATCGCCGCTTCCGTAAAGTCCAAATCTTCGGCAATGGCAAAGCACGATGCACCCCAAGCTAGCGCATACGCGCCGTAGGCCCCAGGAAAGAAATCTCGCTGCCCCCAGCCCTGACCGTGACCCATGTGCACGGTATGCGCACACAACCGTGACCGACCCGCCAGACAATCTTCGCAAGCGCCACAGGTCTTACTGCAAACCGGGGCCACGCGCTTACCGAGTAAATGACGGTTCGCTTCGGTTTGCACGGCGACGACGGTCCCGGCATACTCGTGCCCCAGGACGATATTTGGCGGGTTTGGCACAAATTGGCCCAGCGTGTGTTGTGCCCAGGGATTCTCACCCGCGTAATACCGAAAGTCAGATCCGCAAACGCCACAGGCCGCCACCTTGATCAGGACTAGATCGGGATCGTTAAATTCCTCCAGGTTCCACTGCGGAATTTCGCGAACGGTGAACCGCTCTGGCCCTTCCAAAACGCCAGCGAAGAATGAGTCAGGAATCGGTTCGACAGTGAACATGGGAAACCGATTATGGCTCTACAGAAGTTCGCGAAATTCTCCGAGCCAAGGCTCGTATTTGCGCCAACGCTCGGTGGAGGTTTTGTAAACCGGTTGGCGCACCTGCCACATGCTGGGAGTTTTCACCGCCCGTTCGTTGTCCTCGGGCCGTAGACAAGCTTCGTTCCACTCTAGACCAACAAATTCGATCATTCTCCGGACGGATGGCTCGGGATCGGCGACCAACGTTTCGTAGTCGACCTCTAGGAAATTCTCCGGTGGCAAGACTTTTCGCCAATGATCCATGAGCCGCTGGTACTCGCGATAGACAAACGTGATGTTCGCCTTATCGTGGGCAAAGTCCAGCGGAACCTGATAGGGGGTTATGTAGATACTCAGGCAGTTGTCAACGGGGTGGCGACGGCAATGGATGATCTTGGCATTCGGAAATGCGAGTTGAATCTGACCGCAGAACATGTAGTTGTGCGGCATCTTGTCGGTCACGCGCGCCGTGCCGGGATCGATCCCCTGAAGCAAGTCCAGATAGTCGGATTGAACTTTGCGTGTAGCGGTCTCCGAAACTCTCCCTTCGCGCAAAATCTCGTGCGACCGTTGAAACCAAAAGAGTAGTTCGCCGGCCCCGGCGATTTCGGGGTGCGCCGAGAGAATTTGCTCCACCAGCGACGTCCCCGACCGAATCATGCCGACGATCAATACCGGGCGCTCGCTGCCGTGGCCGATGGATCGATGCTGAGCAAAGAAATCTTGAGTGAACGTGGCGATCTTCCTGTCGAATTCGGCGGTGTGAATATGGCGTTCAAATGGACGGTTGCCGAGTAACTGGCGCATGGCCACATTTGCCTGCTCGTAATGCTCCATGGCGGCGGGCAAATCGCCGAGATCGGTATAAGCCTTGCCCAGTGCGTAGTGCAGATATCGACGGTCAGACGGATCAATGCCTGACCACTGCAACCGAGTTTCCATTTCTCGAACCACGGATCCCTCTTCCGCGGTTAACCGGCGACAAAAGAGACGGTTGAAATACAGCCGGTTCTGCTGGGGATCACGTTCGATCGCTTGGTCGATGACGGTAATGGCGTCGTCAAAACGTCCTAGTTGCTGCATGAGATTACTCACAACCTCCAGAGCATCTACCGAATCAGGCTCTAGCTCCAGCGCTTTTTGAAGAGCGGCTTCGGCTCCCAAGAAGTCGCCCTCCTCGCGGAGTGATCGGGCCAACTGGATCTGACCGCGAGCGGTGTGCGGGGCCAGTTCAAAGGCGCGGCGGAAAACGCGAATGGCGTCTTCTCGGCGTGTTAGCTCCAAATACACTTGGCCGATGCTCACCAGAGTTGCCACCGAGTCGGGACGAATCATGAGAGAGTTTTCGAACGCAATCGCGGCATTCTCCGGTTCGCCCTTCTGCTGGAATGCATAGCCAAGGTTTTGGTGGAGTTCCGCGTCGTTTGGTTTGACCGAAATGGCGCGCTGGAATGTAGTAACCGCTTTGGTACCATCCCGCTTGGCGAGGTAACAGAGACCTAGGTTAGCAAGTGCGCCCGGATTTCCCGGCCATATTTGCAATGATTGTCGAAGCGACAGGATAGCCTCGTCTACTTCCCCGGCTTCACGGCGCGCGATTCCCAGCCAGAGGTACGCCTCGAAACAGGTGGCATCCAAACGTATTCCGCGCTGGAGATGCCGCACGGCGTTCGTCAAGTCGCTGGTTTTGGTGGCGACAATCCCCAGGAGGACGGTGGCCGGCAAGTGGCGCGGATCTTCCGTGAGGATTTGTTCGCATAGGGCCACACACTGCGCAAAATCACCTACTCGGTGCGCATTCTCAGCCGCCCGCATCCAGTCGTTCAAGGGTGAATTCATGAAAAAACCTCCTGGCAATTCTTGCCAGGAGGAGGGAAGGTTACCGTTTGGCCTTAGCGCTTCCCGCGCGTCGGTTCGTCCATCTGTCTCATCTGTTCCGGAGTATCGCCCCGATCGGTGGCGGCCTTTTCCTTAGAGATGTGCTCCTTTACTTCGGGAGCATTCAAATGTGCGTTCGGGTCCTCGTCGTTGTTAGAGCAGCCAATGACTGCTCCCAACGCGAGAATGGCAATGAGACCAAGGACCTTACGCGCCATTAGTTTCCGGCCCAGAAGGGTCCCCAGAACTTATCGATGTCGCGATCTCGGCGTACTTGGCAGTACTGAGCCCGGTTAGAGGCTTCGTGGGCACCACCATTGTAGTAGTAAGCCACGAACTTTTCTTTTCCGAACTTACCGGCGTGGCCGTCGGCGTAGCCCGCGGTGAATTTGCCGCCCCAACGCTTTCGAGCGTCCCACACGAGGTTGGACCAGCTGAAGCTCTGAGTGTAGTAAATATCAATGTACGGCCAAGAGGCTTCGTAACTGCGGAAGTACTGCCAAGAGAACGGCAGATTGCCGTATTGCGTCGGGGTGATCATCATGCGATCGGCGACCGAATCAATGGCGCTCAGGCTTCGGGTTTCTCCGAATCGGCTGGTCGTGTTTTCGCACGTTCCGCTGCCGCCCTGGGAGAATCCGTCAGAGTTAATGCTGATGTTGGTCACCCACTGCCATCGGTACGTATACGTGTCCGATGCCGTCCCCGGCAAGGAGTGGTAGTACGTATCGGTGTAAAGATCGCCATTGGCGTCCTTGAATGATGCAGACGGCTCGGACGTCGTCGCGTCAAAGAAGATGCTTCGGCTCTTCACATATGGGAACACATTTCCAACCCAGGTGTCGGTGTTGTGATACTGATTCGGGTCAGTTGGGGTTCCGTTGCCGTAATAGTACGGAGCTCGGTCATCCACGTCACCAGCGTACATTACGATTCCGAGCCCAACTTGCTTGAGGTTAGACAGGGTGGCCGTCTTTTTAGCCGCCGTCTTTGCCTGGGCAAAAACAGGGAACAAAATCGCTGCCAGGATTGCAATGATTGCAATAACTACTAGAAGTTCAATAAGGGTAAATGCTCTTCGCATAGGAAATTCACTCCGCAGGGCATCTTTGCACCGCATTGTTAACAACTTGTTATACGACTCTTCAATTATTTCCGCAAGACGACGATTCCCTCATCATCCGCTACTGGCTTGTACGGAGCGATCTTTCCTCCCTTCACGCTAACCAGGGTGGATTTGGTGGTCCCCGTTCCCAGATTGAACTGTCGCAGTTCGTATGCTCCATCCGAGATACCAGTCAATTGCACGATGGTGTCGGCGGTGGCGGGCCGGTACCATTGCAACCGGGCCAGTGCGTAACCGCTCGTTCCCCAGGCGGTTGCGGAGACTCCGGCTCCCACTCCCGGGATAGAAACGGAATCAAGCGTCACCCAGTCTTCGCCAGGATTATCCAAAGTGATTTCGTTTGCGCCCGAGGAGAACGGCACCGACAAAATTTCGTTGGCCCGGTGGTTCGCCGTGCTACTCGGCCAGGTTTTATCGGTCACCGTGGTTCCGTTTAGCTTCAGTGAGATTCCTCCCCCGCGTTGCGAAATTTCCCCAATCTTGACGGTGGCAACGCCAGCGGCGGGGGCCGTGAAGCGAATCCGAATGGGTTCCGCCATCATCGGACGGTTTGCCCCCGCCGCACCCTGAATATAGCCCGAGAGCTCAGGGAATGCGCCCGTGGCCGCATCACCGGGAAGCTGATAGACGAACTTGTCCGTTTTGGCCCATCCGCGACCGGGGCGAACAATCAGGTCGGTCGGTTCGGTGCCCGTGACCGAAATCGTCATCGGCTTACCCTGAAGATGATCCGCAAATCCTGAATAAAGCAAGATCCGCGACTGCCGCGTGTATTCCTCATAGAGCTTGGCCGTATACGCCCGATCCCAGTACCAATACTGACCGGGGCCCGATTGACCCGCTAAGAGTCCCGCCCAGAATCCATCGCGGACAATCGCCTGCTCCGCCGCCGCGTCACCGGCGGGTCCGGAGCCGCCGAATTCTCCGAAGAATAGCGGTCGATCCGGGAGTGTTTTAGTGCCTACAATTGCCCCGAATACACTCGGGGGATAGGTGTGGGGCTGCTCGTAGTCGACGGCGGCGTAGACGGCCGGGTCAAGTTCCGAACTGGTGGTGATGGGGTGGTGATAGGGGTCGATGTTACGGATATAGTCCGCCATTTCTTTGTGCCACGCGGCCACCACGGCCCAGCCTCCGGCTCGGCGAGCCTCGTCTACCCACTGCACTTCGTTGAACAACTCCCATGCCATTACGCTGGGACTATGCCCGTAGCGGGCGACGGCATACCGAAGCCAGTTTTTGGAAAGCTCTTTCGCCTTCGGATCGGTGAAGAAGTCATTCGGTCGGGCGAGAAAGCCGCCATTTGCCGTGTTCCACGGGTGATCTTTCCAATTGCTGTCGGTAGTGCTGCTGTACATTCCGTGATGGAAAAGCACAAATTGGAACTTAATACCGGTCTTTTCACAGTTGTCGGTCACCATCTGCCACCGTTCCAGTGCCGGTTCGTACATGCTTCCGATTGTTATTTTCTCCGTGCTTTCGCGCGGGATGTATGGATTCTTTCCGTCCCACCCGCACGCCCAGATGCGAGACCAGTTCAATCCTGCCTTCGCCATATCGGCAAGTTGTTTGGGATAGGGCACGCCTGCTTCCCATCCGAAATTGTGACCGTGAGGAATGTACGGCTTGCCGGAATCAAATCGAAAACGGCTTCCCTGCACCCGGATAAAGCCATCTTTTACCGGAGTCGAAAGCTTTACCGATTGCTTTTCGACCGTCTTGCCGTTCACGGTGAGTTCAGCCGCATATTCGCCCTTCGTATCCGCCGTTAGAACCGCATGCCACTTGCCTTGACTGTAGTAGGCAAATCTTTCTAGCTTCTTACCGGCTCGACTGAATATCACCCGAGCGTCATTCTCCCGCGGCGAAAACGGATTTCCCGAGACAGGTGTGTTGAAGGTCACGGAAGCGGGACCGTACCAGGAAGACGTAGTGGCGACGGCGAGGAATAGCGGAGTTATCATCATTGATATACCGATGTATTACCCGACAAACGACTCAAAAATCGCAAGTGTTCCGATGATTCCAACAACCACCGAAGTGATTTCGATAGAGCCATCCACCAACCGAAGTGGCCAATTGCCAGCTGGGGTTAAAATACGGGCATGAACTTTCGTGAGTTAGGAAAGAGTGGCGTCAAGGTTTCGGAGATCAGTCTCGGTTGCTGGACGATGGGTGGTTTGAACTGGGTCAATGGCAACGCTAACGGCTGGGCAAATGTGGATGAAGACGAGATTGTTGCCGCCATCAAAACGGGCATCGACGCGGGTGTCAACCACTTTGATAACGCGGACGTGTACGGGAACGGTAAAGCCGAGCAAATGCTCAAGCGAGCGTTTCTTAAACTGGGACTCAACACCAACGACTTCGTTGTCGCAACGAAGGTTGGCCACTTCCCCGGTACCGCGGCTCATGCCTATGAGTCGGCGCACATTCGCCACCAGTGCGAGCAGTCGCTCATTAATCTGGGTCGCGACCACATCGACGTGTACTACTTCCATCACGGCAGTTTCGGAGAATCCGACATGTATTTGGATGATGCAGCATCGGTAATGGATGATCTCGTGGCCGCCGGTAAAGTGCGGGTGAAGGGCCAGTCCGCATACTCTTCACAGGACTTTCTCCGCGTCACGCCTCGCGTTCGTCCGGCTGTATTCCAAAGCTGGGCGCACGCGCTTGACGACCAATTCATCCGTCCTGGCTCTCCGGTGAGTGAACTCATGGCAAAGGAAGGAATCACGTTCGTTGCCTTCAGTCCGCTTGCCCAGGGACGGTTGCTGGATAAGTTTGATCCCAGCCAACCGCCAAGCTTTGAACCGGGGGATCATCGGCAAAACTCCAGCGCGTTCTCAGCCGAAGCCATCGCTCAGCTGCAGCCGAAGCTTCAACTGCTAAAGGCCCGTTTCGGCGATTCCCTGGGAGACCTCGCCTCGGTCGCCCTCAATTACGTATTGGCTCATCCCCACGTCGCCTGTGTCATTCCTGGCTTCCGTAACGATCGGCAGGTAAAGGTTAATGTTGCCGCCGACGGCCGGTACCTCAGCGCGGAGGATGTGGCATTCGTGCGGGAAGTTCTTGCATGAGCGAAACTTGGTCGAGGGTGGACGGGTACATCGATGCCTGCACGGGAAGCAATGACGATGCGTTGGCAAACGCGCTTCGCACCGCGGCTGAAGCCGGCATGCCGGCAATCAATGTGGCCCCGAATCAGGGGAAGTTCCTGCACCTCTTGGCCAAGGGAATCCAGGCTAACCGGATACTTGAGATCGGTACCCTAGCGGGCTACAGCACCATTTGGCTAGCGCGCGCTCTGCCCGATGGTGGAAGCCTCGTAACGCTGGAGTTCGATCCGATGCACGCGGAAGTTGCGGCCGCTAACCTGGAGTATGCGGGACTCGCCGACGTAGTCCAGGTTCGTCAGGGTGCCGCGATTGACCACCTTCCTGGGCTTGCAGCGGAAGGGCTCGTGTTTGACTTCGTCTTCATCGACGCCGATAAACGCAGCGTGCCGGAATACTTTGAGTGGGCGATCAGACTCACGCGGCCCGGGGGAATGATCATCGTGGATAACGTAGTCCGGGGTGGGGCAATTCTAGATGAATCCACCGAAGACCCGGACGTCCAAGGAATCCGCCGCTTCTTCGATGCCGTCTCAAATGACAAGCGTGTATCGGTCACAGCCATCCAAACTGTAGGCGGCAAAAGCTACGATGGATTTGCGCTCGCGTTGGTAAATAGTGTTGAATCGAGCGAATAATCGCTCTCAGAGAAACTCGAGAGGAACTTGACCTACATGATTCTGGTTTCAAACCCGGCCAGCAGAGCTGGCTGATTATCTCAACCAATTCCCCGGCATCTGGTGCCGTCCCGCGCGCAGATAACTACTTCTTAGGAAGGGCGCGGGTGGCACCCACCGAAATACCGCCATCAACCAAAAGCGTTTGACCGGTCACATATTCGCTGGCATCCGAGGCGAGAAAGACGACGGCACCCTCTAGGTCGTCCATTCGACCGGGCCGCTTTAGTGGTATCCGGTCGGTGAGATACTCCACCCATTCCTGGTTTTCGTACATCACGGCATTTTGGGCGGTCTTGAACCAGCCCGGAGCGAGGCAGTTCACCGTGATGCCGAACTGCCCCCAGTCATCACAAAGGCTCATGGTGAGCTGCTTCACCCCGCCCCGACTGGCACCATAGGGTCCCAAACCAGCGTATCCCGCCACTGCGGTCACGCTGCCGACGTTGATGATGCGGCCATAGCCAGCCGAAATCATATGCCGGGCTACCGCTTGGGCAACAAAGAATGTGCCGCGTAGATTGGTATCCAAAATCAAATTCCAATCATCCCAGGTGACGTCAATCGCCGGCTTACGAACATTGCATCCGGCGTTATTAACCAAGATGTCGAGCTTGCCGTAGTGCGCATGCGCGTCGGCAACCATCGCCTGGATGCTGTCGTAGTCCCGTACATCGCAGGCCAAGGGGAGGCATCGCCGTCCCATGGCTTCTATTTCGGTCACGAAATCGGTTAGCGATTCCCGGGTACGGCTCGTGATCACCAAGTCCGCTCCCGCGTTCGCGAGGGCTCGAGCAAAGGTCTGGCCCAAGCCGCGGCTGCAACCGGTGACGATCGCCACCCGACCGGTGAGGTCAAAGGCGTTCATGGACAAACCATCACCTTCATCAATCCTGGCTCGGCTCGATACAGCCGGTGGAAGTACTCCGCTGCATCATCCAAGCCAATGGAAGCGGAAATGAGCGGGTCCACCTGCACCTGGTCACTGGCAATGAGTTCCAAGCATTCGGGGTACTCGCCCTGCGATCCGCAAGTTCCAAAAACGCTGAGTTCGCGAGTCACCACGCTTTGAAGCGGAATCTCTACCTTTGGTGAAAGGTTCCCCACCAGAACCACGGTTCCGCCCTTTACTACCGCGTTGATAGCGGCGGTGACGGTAGGGGTAATTCCGACGGCTTCGAGCGAGATATCAACGGGCTCATCGAGGGAATCGTGGGTGGCCCCCAGTGATTTTGCCAGGGCAACCTTGGCTGGGTCCAGATCGATGGCCACAATGCGGGAGGCTCCAAAAACTCGGAGGACTTGGACAATCAGCAAACCAATCATCCCGACGCCAAAAACGGCGGCCGACTGACCCGGCTTGATGCCGCTTCGGCGCACGGCATGGTAGGCGATGCTCACCGGCTCCACCATCGCGGCGTGCTCAAACGACATTCCAGCTGGTAATCGGTAAAGAATTCGAGCCGGTGCAACGACGTATTCGGCAAATGCGCCGTTCTGTCGGTAATCCCCGCAGCTAACGCCCATCACTCGGCGATTTTCGCAAAGGTTGATCTCGCCGCGGCGACAGTATTCGCAATCGCCGCAGAAGATCGTGCTGTCAAAAGTGACGCGGTCTCCAACTTGATATTCCGTTACTTCCCCTCCGATTTCGGTGATCACGCCCGATGCTTCGTGCCCCATAACGATCGGCGGAATGCGTCGTCCTGAAGATCCGTCCATGCCGTGGATGTCACTACCGCAGATGCCACAAGCCTTCACCTGGATCAGCACTTCGTCCGGTTGCACAGTAGGAACGGGTAGGTCCAGGACGGAAAATTGCTGGTACTCCACCAGCTGCAGGGCGCGCATGGCAATATCTTAGCCGGTAAGGTGAACGAATTGGGCAACCCGTGTCACTCACTCAATGCGATGGCAAAACGCGCGGCAAAGGTTCTCGTTGGCGTTCTTACGACCGCTTTGACGGCGAGCTTATCGGGTTGTATT
>CANFJD010000036.1 GCA_947447315.1 Fimbriimonadaceae bacterium | reverse complement strand
CGGTTGGCACGGATGGACGCCATGATATCGATCCGGCTGCACGGCGGGATTCTCGCCACCACCGTCGGCGTACCCTCGCTGATGATTGCGTACGATCCCAAGGTCTCTGCCTTCCCCAAGCTCATGGATAACGGACCGGCGATGACCCTGGACAATCTCACCGCCGCCCGACTATTTGATGCCTACACCGATTTCACGCGGCGGAAGGATCTCGCCGTGACCATTACCAAGAAGAAGCGAGACGAGATGGCAAAATTGGCCCTTGGCAACGTAGAAGTCGTCCGCGACGCCCTGCGATAGGCTTCAGCCAGTACCGGAAATCGTCATGGCGCCAATTTGCCCGGAAAAGGCGCCGAACCGGAAGCGGCGGACATCCGTCTGGTTTAATACGACGCTGACCTCGGTTCTTCGCTTTCTTCCTCTATGATTATTCGGCTTCGTTCGGTTTCGCTGGCAATTTCGCTGGGAGCGACGGGCCTCTGTGCCGCCGATCAGGTGCCGATCTACATCCCACCCGCGGTTCTCGCGCAAATCATGCGCTCGGGCGAGCCAAAGGTGGGCAACCTAAAGCTGCCACGCACGGGGGCGGGCACCCTGCCTAAAAATCTGCCGCCGGGATTTCCGATCGATCCGACAAAGCCTACGCTCCCGACTCCAAACGCCGTCACCAAGAAGAAACCCTCCATCGTCGATTGGTTTAACGAAATGGTCATCGGCCGGATCGATCTATCCGGTCGGCGGACCCTGAGTTACCACCAAGATTCCGTAACCGGTGATGTGGATGCGTTTAACACGCTGAACTATTACGGACAGGGCGATCGGCGCGTCACCAGCACCGGTCAGATGAACATCAACGGTAAGAAGGTCGCGGGCGTGGTGGATTTCAACCTCACGATCACCGACGACCGAATTCAAAACCCCGAAGACCAGCGACTATCCGCCACCTACCAAAACGGACCCACCACGGTCGCATTGGGTGATATCAATGCGTCTCTGGTGAACTCAAACCGGTTCGCCAGAGTCGCGAGGTCGGTGAGCGGGGCGCAATTGGGCTGGCGAAAAGGTCGGGTGGAAGCAAAGGCCCTGCGCAGCGAGACCAGGGGGAGTGCCCGTACCGTCACCACCCAAGGCAACAATTCCGTGGGACCGTACTACCTACAGGGCGGTCGGGTGCGGGCCGATACGCTTCAGGTCAGGGTTGACGGAGAGCCACAGCAAATTGGTCGTGACTTTGAACTCGACACCGAGGTGGGCGCGATCACCTTCATCACCCGTGTCGTCTCGCCCACCAGCACGATTGTTGCGACCTACGAATCAACCGGATTCAACGAATCTCCCGGCGTCCTGTCGGGGGCGGGGGTCACGTACGACTTCGGAAGGGTGGGTCGGCTGGGCCTCACCGCCGTGCAACAAGTGGGCCGCGGCGCGGTCGGCACCGCGCAAAAGGTGGAACTATTTCAGGGCCGCGGTAACCCGGCGGTGGGTTACGACTTAGACTACAATCCGGTCGCGACCTCCGTGGTATTGCGTGTAAACGGCATTATTCAGGTACCAAACCTAGACTATACGTTCGACACTAAATACCCTCGACGCTTCTACATGTCGCGGTTCGTCGACCTGAATGAGACCATCAGCGTCACCTATCAACCGGTGGGCATCGTTTCCGTCGACGGCGACCGGCGAACCGTCGGGCTCGACTATCTCATCCCGCTCGGAAAGACCGGCGACCGCGGATTCATTCAGTTGAACCAAGCCACCGGCGGGTTCATCGGCGGCACGTCGGCCCAGGCGCGCGGCGTGGATTACGAGCAGAAGGAAGGGCGCTGGACCCTCCGATCATCGTTCCGCGACATTCCGCGCGACTATGTTACGGTGGAGACCCGGGGATTTGATCGCAACGAACGCGCCCACGAATGGAGTGCCGAATACGATAGCGAAAGTTTTCTCTATAACCTCAGCGGCACCAATAGTTCCGTATACGTGACCGATTCCAGCAACCCCACCGGTAAGGTGGCACGCTACACCACGGTGAAGGGAGGCGTCCAGTACTCCGACCCCGACGGAACTCGCTGGTCACTCAACCAAGTGCGGCTGGCTAACCACTTTGATGACGATACCAAGCTGGATACAACATCCCTGGCTGGTCGACGCACGTTTGGCCGGGTCAATGCCAGTTTGGGTTTGCAGTATCAGACGGGTTCCGCCCCCATCACCGAGAATAATGTGACCAAAGTCGGGCCGCTGTCGGTAGCGAGTGTCGTGGCGACAGCGGATTGGAATGCCGGTCGCGGTTTGGCATTCAACACTCGGCTGAGCTACAACGATATTAAGGCGCTGGACCAGCGCGGAAAGGGCTATGACGCGGCCCTTGGCGTCGGCTGGAAGCCGTCGGATACCTGGACATTCGGCGCGCAATTTGCCCAAAGCGATAGCGGCGACTTACCCGCCGTTTCCATCTCATCGGGTTACGGGCTGGGCTATAACGGTGGCAATGGATTCACCAGTGGGTCGGCTGGTGATGAATTACTAATCGGCGCCAGTTCCCAGAAGCGAATTGCGCTGGTCTCCGAATATCGCGCAAGCTCCCGCGTGACGCTGAGTGCCCGGTGGCAACAAAACAACGCCACCGGCGACCTCAGCAGCAATGCCGACAATCGGACCTACGGTCTCGGAGCTAGTCTTGATCTCGGTCAGTCGACATACCTGTCGTCGTCGATTGACCGTAGTAACACGGAGTATTCGGGTACGAATGGCCGTAGCGAGGCTACGACCTTCAGCGTGGGGCTCACCGGCAGCCCCCCAGGAAGACTAACGTACATGGTGGGCCTCACCGGGCTGATTAGCCAAAACACCACGTCGGCCACCTACAACCAAGACAGTCTCACCTACGATTTTTCCCTGTCGTACCGATTGGTGAACCGGCAGCGCCTGAACGCGTCGTTTAGCCAAGGACGCAGCACCGGGTACTACGGGCAGAACGAGAGCTATTTCTCAATTTCGCATGATTACCAGCTTTACCAAAGGGTCGGCCTACGGACGGGATATACCTGGCGAAATGTCAGCAATCTCGATCCCGCCCTTAGCAGCGGCAGTTACCGTGCCAATGGCTTCAACGTGGATCTCGTGTTCGATTTCTGAACCAAAGATGCGGGGGTGGCTCAGAATCTCAGATCGGCAAACCACCCGACCCACGAAACACGTCAAATAACGGATACCCTTGGTGTTCGCCTGCGGCTGATTTGAGACCGGCGTCGGGCGACGTAGTTTTTTCGAAATGAGAGTAAATCAGGTTCTTTCTTTGGTGGGATTGTGGGCGATAGCCGTGTCGGCCAGTGCCCAAAAATCACCGGCGACTCCCACCGGAATTCTTCGGCTGGAGATCGGCGAACGTTCGGTGCGACAGGCCATTACCAGCGCCACCGATCAGGCCGTGAGGCAGTTCAATTTGCGGGCGGCTCAGTTAACGGCCCGTAATCGCCAGCACTATTGGAAGGGCGATTCTCAATTTTCCATGCCGATTCGGGTTGAACTACTCCGCGACGGGAAGCCACTTCCCGGCGCCGTTTCCAAGCGGGCGGGCGATATCACCCTGTCGTTTGACACTACCGGCGACCGGGTCTTTTCCACCGATTACCGCGATCTTCTGCAGCAGGTGTACACGCAGGCGAAGCCAACCATGGATGCCCTCTTCGGACCGGCATTGGCGGGGGGCGCGGTCCGCGTGGCCAATTACGACGCCGAGATCGGTGATCGCCAAGCAGTTGCCGGCGGTTATTACGTGCCGAACAATGGCTCCGGTCAGCGCGAAATTCGGTTCCCGGTCTACCAAAGCCGAGAAGCGGCGGCCATCAACTTCATCCACTGCCTCCTGCTTGCCTACCAGGGGAATGTGCCGTACGGTTTTGATGCCTATCAAGAAGGTCTTGTACGGGCCGTCGCCGCGAAGGTGGCTCGCACCAGCGGGGCGCTATCGGGCTTCGTGACCAGCAGTCTCGAGCAGGTGCTCTACAACACCTATGAAGTAGGTGGCACCTACGATTGGTGTAACCAGCGGGCGCTGGCGGGCACGCAGTTCATCGCTCCTAACCTCATTAAGCCGGGATTGCCGACCGGCGGATCCTACGGCGGTTTGTATCTCTTGCGGTACCGCATGAGTGGATCGGCTTGGCAAAAAGTGCTCGCCGAATACCCCGATTTTGCCGCCCGGCTAAACGCAAAACTCGCGGCTGATGATTCCATTGCCACCAATATCGACAAGCTCACCGAAGCTGGTCTGCAGGTCGTAAAATCCGTCCGCCCCGGCAATCCCTCGGTCGAGAATATTCCTTATAAAGATTGGTTAGCCCGGCAATACATCCTGGATACAACGGAGTCCAACGGTCGCAAACTGTTGGTTCAACCCACGCCGATCACGAGCGGTTTACGAACCGGCGACTTTGGCGTGTTTGCCATTGAGGCCACCTACTTCAGCCGTAGCGCCAATGGCAACGAGCAACTCCTCAGCGGCACTAGCTATCCGATTTTCTGGGATCCCGCAGTTTCCACCCGGTTCACCACCTCCGCCCAGGATGACCGAATGGACATCGCCGCGTCCTACGGCAGCATCGCTCCCAATTTCCCCGATAGCTACGGCGGAACAAACTACCAAGTACCCATCGACATCCCGGTAAAGGATCAGATCACGCGGCTCTTTCTACCCGCCGGTGCCATTGCCCGACCGGCAAACCAAGATTCTCCAAACACCTTTTTCGGCACCGTCCAGGGGTTCGTTGGGGCCACCCAGGTTCGCATTTCGTTTAACGGCACCGTCATCGGTACCGCCCCCGTTCAGCGAGGTGCGTTTGGTGCCCTCATCGAGGACGCGAATTACTTGAAGGGAGGTTCCTTCGTGGTGGAAGTCATCGGTGCGGCCGACCCCATCGGAACGCGGCGAGTGAATAAGGGTCCGGGTGATCTAGGGTTGGATCTGCGCCCCACCTACGTCACTTCCATCACCCAAAACATTCCCGCCGGCGTCTCGACATTCGGGTTCAGCGCCAATCCCCTTACGGAAGATCTGTATCAGGCTCTCGCCGCAAACGGCACGCTCGTAGCCCGTTACGATGCGGGATCCACGCGGTACACCCTCGCCCCGGATTTGGAAGCGTTCACCGTGGGCAACGGATACTTTGTTCGGTCGGCCACCGCCCAGGATATCAGCCACGTTGCGGTCCCGTCATTGGTGCCAACCGCGATCGCGTTGCAGCCGGGTTGGAACCTGATCACGACGCCAGTGAACTTCACCGCCTCCACCACCCAAGTCCGCGTGGTGAATCAAACCGACTTTGAGCAGACCTGGGATAACAGCGTCGGCATCCTAATTGGCGCCGATTTCTTCGAGTACCAGCCGGGGCCGGTGGACGCATTCTCCGGTCTATCCGAGACCGGTAGCTACGTGGTAGCCAGTGCCTTCGCCCCGCGCAAGGCGTACTTTGTCCGGTGCCTCGCCCCCGATGGTGTGACGCTGCTTTTCACCAATATTTCTGGCGCTCCGGCTCGCAGCCGGGCCAATCTCAGTTGGCGCGCCAAGATTCGAGCCATCGTCGGTCAACAATCGGTGGCCGCAGAAGCGGCAATCGCTCCGGACAACCGTATGCGATCTTTCATGCCCCCCGCCATCACCGGTGGTTTGCAACTCAATGTGGACGATGCTTACCGGAGTGTGCGTCGGGAGAAGGGACATATTTTCCGCGTGACCGTCACCGGACTCAAGAAGGGGCAGATCGTGAATCTCTTGTTTGATCAAGACATTTCCTTCGCGCCGGGATCACAACTGCGCGATCCGCGCCGAAAAACGGTCACGACGCTTGGCCGTTGGTCAGCCCGGTACGACTTCCGGGCCGAAGGAACGACGGAGTCGTTTGATCTGTTCGTAGCGGGAGGCAAGTAATGAAAAATCGCATTTGGACTGGCGTATGGGCTCTTGCCGTTGCCGTAATCGTAGCGACTGGCTGCGGCGGTGGTGGCGGAGGCACGGGCACCACCGGGGGCACGACGCAAGTTCTCACTGGTCGCGTTCTTGATGTTGTCTCGACGGGTCCAATTTCACCCGTTGCGACGGTCAGCGTCGCCACCGGGGAGTCGACCACCACCAGCGCGAGCGACGGCTTCTTTTTGCTGGACGTGCCCATCACCGCGGCGGCGGCAAACGTCGCCACTGGTTCGTACGGAACGTGGACGTTTGCCTTCCCGCCCAGTGCAACCGATTTGGATCTCGGCGACCTGTGGGTTGGTCCGCAAAAAGTGATCCTGACCGGCACCGTCAAAGATTCCGTGACCAGCAGTCCCGTTCCGAATGCGCTGGTGGCTTTTGCCGGTCGTTCGGTTCGGACCAACGGAATGGGAGTATTTTCCCTCGCTGACGTAGCCTATTCAAACACTTCCCAGACCGGTTTTTGGAGCATTGAGGGCCGGGTTCAGGCAGATGGCTACTTCGCAAACGGCTTCACCGCCAACGGCAAAGTGGCATCCGCAGGCACAGTGAGTGTCGGCACAATCCTGCTGGTCTCTAGCGGAACCGGCACCCCTCCCGGCGGCCCCAATAACGTCTATGGCATCGCGCGAAAAGCCGGTGCGGGCGTTGCTGCTACCATCGACATCTTCAAGGGTGCCACCGAAGTTCGCCAAGTCACCGCCGCCGCGGACGGTCGATACTACGTCTGGCTTCCGGTGGGAACCTACCAGTTAAAGCCGACGTTCTCCGGAACGATTGGTCCCAATGTCTCGGTAAATATCACCCAGAGCAACCAGATTTTGAACCAAGATCTGGCGATTCCGTAGAATTGAGCGTAATAGATGATCATGAATCTCGTGGTAGCACGGAATCTTGGGCTGCTGGCTTTGACTGGCGGCCTCGGATTCTATGCGTACCAGGGCCTCAAAGATGTCGCCCGGACCGACCCGTTTAGCGCCCTGCGTCCTCGCAAAGGGGGCGGCACCGCCGACGATGTTCTGGTTCAGCTCAAGGATGTGAAGCTGCGTCACTTTAAGGGCGGCAAACTAACCACGGAAGCCGTCGCCGACTCGGTCGACGTAAATAAGGATCGCGTTTCGTTCGCGATGACTGGCGTCCACGACGGGAAGTCCCAGACAAACCGTGGTCCCGTCCGGTTCAGCGCAAAATCGGCCAACTGGAACTCTGCCATTCGGATGCTGGCCATGAACGATCGAGCCCGGGTGGCGGGAAAAGGCTTTGATATAACCGCGCCAACCCTCACCATCGACGATCAACGCAAGCTCATCTCGGTGCCCGAAGCGAGCGGAAAATTCGGCTCCGGCATTGCCCGAGTGGAGAAGTTTCAGTATCACATGCCCTCGGGAGCCTGGAAATCTGGCCCCGGGCGATTCATCGGATCGATTGCCAACCTTCCGCAGGGAGCCGCGCAGGTAGGTACCGATCTGCCGGTCGGCGCAAAATCGAACACCAAGTGGGACATCAGCATGCAGAGCCTCGGCGACACCGGCGGCGACGAAAAGATTCAGTCATTCAACGATGCCACTGCCACCGACGGTGAAGTGCTCATCAAGGCTCCTAAGGTCATTTTGGACCGCAAAACGGATGTGCTTACCGCTACCGGTCGTGTGTTCTACTACAGCGCTAAGGCCAATCTCGTGGCGGACAAGATCGTCGTCTACCGTCGTGAAAAGCGGGCTGTCCTCACCGGCAACGTGTTTCTGCTGGCAAAGCCGAAAGAAGAAGTGCCGAACTATAGGCCAACGGAGGAGGAACTTCCCCCGTTTAAGCCGATGGTGCCGGACGAGGTGAAAGCCAACCGACCCGCCGCCCCCGAGAGCGGTCCCTCACCGGACGAGAAGAAGTTAGATGACAAGCTGCGAGACGGCGGCAGCCTGCGGGAGTATCCGCTGATCGTTACCGGGAACGAGGTGGAGTATTGGTACCGAAAGGGAGAACGCCGCGCGACTATCCGTGGCAATCCCCAGGCGCGCCAGGATATTCCAGGCGGACGCTGGCGTCATGTGTGGAGCTACGAGGCGTACTACGACGGAGAGAAGGAGTCGCTTCGCGCCGTTAGTAAAGCCGGCGAAAGAACGGTTCGGATCAAGAATTCACTGGGAGACGATTTGACGGGGCTCTCCGTGACCCTGAGCACAAAAGAAGGCGATAGCCAGTATTCCGGGGAAAAACTCAAAGGAACGGTAACCGCCGATGCCGAAGATGATCCCCGCGATAAGTCTTCGGAAAAGCCTGCCGCCAAAAAGGGCGATCCTCCGCCCACCAAATCCGGCGGCGGTGGATAGCCACATAATTTCATCTTTTGAATAGAAGTCACCAATTTATTGTGATTTTAATGATAAGTTAGGAGATAATGGGTTAGGTTTCTCGAGAGATTTCCATGCTAACCACCGCCTTCGCTTTCTTACTGCTGGCCCCGCGTGCCGGCACCATCACCTATCACGGACCGGTGAATCGGCTGGATGTAGTGCTGAGCGAACTTGGTCGACAGACCGGCGAGAACCTTCAGCCCGGTGCGACCATTGTGGATTTACCCGTTTTCCTTCGGTGTGATAACCAGCCGGCTGCCGACGTTTATGCCCATCTAGCGCAGGCGGTGAACGGGCGTTGGGAGCGAGATGCAAAGGCGGTTCGTCTAGTCCGGGACTCGCGCGACATAACGAATGAGCAACGAGAGGACGAAAAAATCAACGCCCAAATCCTAGAAAGAGAGCTAAAAAAGAAGCGAGAAGATGTGGCAAAAATGGAGCCATTTACGGAATCGCAGGCCACTTCCTTGGTGCGCCAGCTCTCGGCGTTGAACAAGGAATACGATCCGAACCGAGCCGACAATACTTTTTACACCCGCACCGAGGCAATCGAGAGGCAGGGGCCCGTGAAGCAAGCCCTCACCCGGGTGATCGCCAATTTTGACGCGGCCACGCTGGCGGCTCTACCGAATGGAATCAGGGTCGTTTTCAGTAACCGTCCCAACGCCAGTCAGCATCCCTTGCCAGACGGCTGCCAGCAGATCCTCGCGCGATCGATCCAAGACCAAAATACATTCGCCGCGGCGGCGAAAAAATATGCCTTGCAACCGCCCCAAATTAATGGCGGCAGCTACATCTACACGCAATTGCTGCAGCACTTAGATGCGGCGGAACAGATTGACCGGGTGTGGCTGAGCCTGTTTTATCGGCAAGGCACAATGCTGCAGGCGGAACTAAAGATGCTCAATAAGAAGGGCATCATCGTGATGCAAGCTTCTGACTACATTTCCGTAAACGGGATGGACGAACTCGGGAAAGACTGGTTCGTCGGAAAACCGAAACCCAACGAAACGGTGCTGAAGTTCGATCCCGCGCGCAAGGCAATGATCGATGCGATCGCCATTAGAATGGAAACCGGGCAAACCCCACCGTCCGAATTGCCCCCGTTGCCTCCTTTTGCCCGAGAACTCGCCCTGAACGTGGATAAGGACGAGCCCACAAAGTACTTCGTAACCGACTTCATCGATCAGTCCCTTCCTCCCGGGCCCGTAGCCGCCGTGGTAGACGATCAGATGATGTTCTTTACGTTTATTCAACGTAAAGAATTGAGCTTAGAATCGGCGACGAAGGCACTTTCGGTGTTTGGACAAATATCCACCGAGAAAGGCTGGACCCACATTCAACCACGTATGATAGGCAAATTCATGCGAGAGCGACTGAGCCGAAAAGTTCAGGCCCAAATCATCCGAACATCCGCTTATAAAGATTCGTTTTCAATCGAAGATCAAGCGCGGATTGCGTTTGTAAATGGAGACAAAGAATTTGATCTTCTCTCCCTCCTTTTCAGCCAGCGGTTGCGCGCCCGGATGGATTACAGCATCGGAAACGGCGGTGTCTATGCGCGATTGTACGGCAGTCTTACGGATTCGCAACGGCGAACTGCCGCAGGAAGTGGCCTTCCCGTCTCCAGCTTGCTCAAACCGCAACTCGAAATCCTAAACAAGATCATATTCGGGCAAAATTTGAGTGTCAATTACGATATTGAAGCCGCCAGGGCGGCGGGCGAAAAGGTCTCGGCCGAGACTTTTGACTGGTCCGCATTCTATAACGGCGTCGGCAACGACCCTACGGAGATATATCCAACCGGCGATATCGGCACCGTGATCATAAAGACCAGTGAATCAAACGACACGGTATTAGTGCCAGAAAGAGTGGAGGGCGGTAATCGCTGGTACGGTGACCAAACCGCCGAAGATTTCGCGGCCCAACAGTTCTATCGCACCCGCCCCGACATCTTTACGTGGATTGACCGGAACGACAATCCTCCCACCAAATTCCGGTGCGCCAATCGCCGCCAGTTGAACATCACTCTGGTGCTAAAGCCCGGCATCATGAGCTCTCAACAACTGAATGAGAATAACTTCATCGTATCCACCCCGGTAACGTACAGCGGCCTTCCCGCCGATTTTCGGGCGCAAGTGGATGCCGCTACTGCCCGATTAAAGGAGCAGTACAAGGACGCTAAACCCGGTCAGTACGGATCCCCGACCCGCGCCGGATCCAAGATCCCGCCTCAGTAATCAGCGATCAAGTGTGATACTCGGCGTTAATGCGGACGTATCCGTAGCCGAAATCACAGGTGTAGATCGTTGCCGTATCTCCCGCACCGACGGTCAGGTCAATCCTTACGTCGTCGTGCTTGAGCGCGGTAGAAACGCGCTTGGGATCAAATGCGGCGGGACCACCCATTTCGAACAGCACATGCCGCTCTCCATCAATCTCCAGCGCCAGGTGAATGTCCGCGATGGAAAACTCCACGCCCGCCTTCCCGGCCGCCATTAAAATGCGGCCCCAGTTCGGATCGCATCCGAACATCGCCGTTTTCACGAGTGGAGAATCGGCAATGGATCGAGCAATCCGTCGGGGATCCTCCGAGCCGGTGACGCGCACTTCAATCAACTTGGTCGCCCCTTCTCCGTCGCGCGCCACCTGCTTCGCCAGGTCCACGCACACTTGGGTCAGCCCCGCTAAGAAATCGGCTTCGCTCGGGGTGTCCCCACTGGCTCCGTTCGCCAGCAGAATGAGCATGTCGTTGGTGCTGGTATCACCGTCCACCGTCATGCAGTTAAAGCTCACGTCTGCCGCCGCCTGCAAAAGCGCATTCAAGTCAAACCCGGTCGTCACCGCGTCCGTTGCCAGGAATGCCAGCATCGTCGCCATGTTCGGCGAGATCATCCCGCTCCCCTTAGCCACCCCGTAGATCACTGCTCCGCCCGGCAGCGTTACCCGAGCCTCTTTCTCCACCAAGTCCGTCGTGAGAATCGCTTCCATAAAAGGCGTGGGAGATGTGCCGAGAACCGTTGCCGCCTCCGCGATGCCGCTCTCAACCTTCGCCATGTCCAGCAATTGACCAATCACGCCGGTGCTCGCCACTGCCAACTGATTGGGCTGCAATTCCAAGTGCTGCGCGGCGAGTTCTGCCATTCGCACCGTATCGCGCCGACCTTGCTCTCCGGTTGCGCAGTTAGCGTTTCCACTGTTCACCACAATGGCACGGACATTTCCTTGGCGGAGCACTTCGCGCGTGTAGTCCACGCACGCCGCACGAACCTGGTTGGTAGTGAGGACACCGGCCGAGATGGTTTCGTGGTCACTCACCAGCAGCCCGATATCGTTTCGCTTGTTTTTCAGGCCGCATCGGGCCCCCGCGAACCGAAAGCCAAGGGGAAGCATGGTGTTATTATCCCGATCCACAGTTTTCCAACCGGATTTCCGCCGGGTATGGTGCGGGCGTGTTTACAAAGTATCCGGTGATTCTCGCCAGCGCTTCGCCCCGGCGCCAGCAGTTGCTACAGCCCCTTGTCGAGAGTTTCCGGGTAGTACCCGCTGATTTGGACGAAGATGCCCTTACGGAATCTGACCCGTGGGCTACCGCCACCAACCTCGCCATCGCCAAGGCGCGGAGCATTGCGCGGGAATATCCCGACCACCTCGTCATCGGGGGCGACACCGTCGTGGCTTTTGAAGATTCCGATGGTTGGCATCAGCTCTCCAAGCCGACCGACACTGCCGATGCGATTCGCATCCTGACGTTACTGTCAGATCGCCATCACGTGGTCATCACCGGGCTTGCGGTGGTGTATCCCGCAGGCGAGCACTTAATCTCCGACCATACCGAAGTTACTTTCCGGGCACTATCGCCCGAGGAAATCGTCGCGTACGTCAATACTGGCGAGCCCATGGATAAAGCGGGGGCCTACGCGATCCAAGGCGGCGCGAGTGGCTTTGTGTCCACCACGAAGGGAAACATTTCCGCTGTGGTGGGCTTGCCGGTAGAGCGGTTGGAAGAAATCCTAAGTCGAATTGCCGCCGGCGCGTAGTTCCGAAATCACCTGCTCGGCCCGGCGAATATGAAATGGAAGTGCGAGAAGGTATCTCTTTCCGCTCTCGGTTGATTGATCCACGCTCACCTGTCGGCCCTGTTCAATCGCGTCGGTAAGCAGATTGGCAAGTGCTCCGTCTGCTCCCTTGCCGCGGCCCGCCGGAACCACTTCCATTAGAATGGCTAGCAAAATAGGTGCCTTTTCTTGAGGCGCTGCGCTAAATGTCGATCGGGCCGTCGTGACCGCCGCATTGACGTCCCCCAGCATGGCCTGGCATCGTGCCAACCTCAAAGAATCATTAACTCGGCGATCCTCCGATTGCGGGTTCTTCAGCGCTACCGTCAGCATTTTTTCCGCGTCGGCAAAACGATTGGCAGCGATCAGAACTTCGGCGTATTCCCAAGCTTGGCTCGGTTGAACTTCATTCGGTCGAATGTCCTTCAACAGTTCGGTGGCGTAGTCCGTCAACATCTTGCGGGCTTCGGCGTCCGTGATCTCCCGGTGGCGCGCTCGATCAAAAAAGGCGTCGGCCGCGCCGGCGAGATTTCGTCTTAAAACCTCTGGCGCCATAACGCCCGCGTTTTTGGGATCATTCGGATCGGGCAGCGTCGGTGACTGACACCCGGCGAGGAACATCCCCAAGATCAGTCCAAAAACCGGCGCCAAGCCCTTTTTCATTCCACCACCTGGTACCGGTGATCACTGAACAGGGCGTCTCGGTAAACCTCTCCGCCGCAGAACGTCACCATCGCCTTACCTTTCAGCTTGAAGCCGTGGAAAGGGGTGTTCTTACTCTTACTAAATGTTTTGGAGCGGTCGAAAACATACTCGACCTCGGGATCGATGATGGTGACTTGCGCGACCGGAGTTACCCCGGGTTTAAGTGAACCAGCGTCCAGCCGTAGAATCTCAGCGGGTTTCGTGCTGAGCTTGCGGACCGTCTCCAATGGGCTCAATACGCCCGTGTGCGTAAGGTACGTCAGCGTAACTCCCACCGCCGATTCCAGCTGAGCGGTTCCAAACGGAGCCTCCTCAAACGGCACATCCACCTCGTGGGAAGCGTGCGGACTATGGTCGCTTGCAATGCAGTCAATCGTGCCATCGTTAATGCCCTGCAGCAACAGATCAATATCCACCTGGGTCCGGAGGGGCGGAATCGTCTTGTATCGAGTGTCGAATTCGCCTACCGCATCATCGGTGAGCGCAAAGTGCATCGGGCAAATCTCACACGTGATCGGCGCATTCAGATACTTCAACTGTCGCACCATCTCCACCGCCCCCCACGTGCTCACGCGCATGATGTGAAGTCGGCACCCGGTATGAAGGGCAAGTAATCCGTTCCGAACAATCGCTATCTCTTCGGCGCAGCGGGGAATGCCTTTGAGACCCAATTTCGCACTGATCTCGCCGTCGTTCATGCTGCCGCCATCACTCAGTGACGTGTCCTCGCAGTGCGCCATGATGGGCAGATCTAGTTGAACGCAGAACTCCATCGCCCGCATCATCACCAGCGAGTTCTGGACCGGAAATTCCTCGTCACTGGCGGCGACAATTCCCGCCTTCTTCATGGCCGAAAGGTCGGCCAGCTCTTTGCCCTTCATGCCGCGAGTGAGCGCACCGACGGGAGCTACGAATATTCCGCCGGCTTCCGGAGAAGCCGCCTTATCTAAGATGAAGTCAATCAGAGCCGGGTTATCCAGCGGCGGATTGGTGTTGGGCATGCAGCAAATGGTTGTATATCCACCGGCGGCTGCCGCTTGGGTGCCCGTGGCAATCGTCTCTTTATGCGAGGCTCCGGGTTCCCTTAGGTGAACGTGCATATCCACCAAACCAGGCGTTATCCACAGTCCTGTACAGTCGTAAATTTCGTCCAGATCGCTGTCGTCGCTGATGTCGCCGATCTCGATGATCTGGTCGTCCTCAATCAGCACGCTGCCGATAGTATCCAACTCTTGCGACGGGTCCAGAATCCGCCCATTCTTTAGCAACGTCCGCATCAAAATTAGTATGAACCGTTGGCGGCTTTCGGTGAAATGACGTTCACAATAATCGGGTGGTTCCGGTTCCCGATAATCCGTTCGCGGCATTGACGCTCATCGTGGCTCCGGCGGTGCTCACAAATGCGACCAGCATCCTCACCTTTGTCACCAGCAATCGCTACATTGTCCTTCTCGATCGGTGGAGAACGGTAGCGGGAGACATTGACGAACTCCCCGATTCCGACGAGCGCCGCATGCGTGTCAGCCATGTTGACCGGCTGGAACGTCGTGCCCAAATGCTCTTAAGGGCCCTCCGCGGACTGTTTCTGACGATCGGTATGTTCGCTATATCCGCTTTAACCGCCCTCATCGGCGCTTCGTTGAGCGCCAACAAGATCGCCGACATCGCGGCCATCCCTACGGTCGCTCTGGCGACGGGCACGGTGGGTGTTCTCAGCCTCATCTACGCGCTGTCCCAATTGGGACTCGAAGCCACCCTTTCGGCTACCCACGTTCGCGATGAAGCTCACCTGCTCAAGGTTCGCGGCTCGCATCCGCACGGCTCGGTATAACTGAGCCGTTAGGCCGCGCGGCGGGCCG
>CANFJD010000035.1 GCA_947447315.1 Fimbriimonadaceae bacterium | reverse complement strand
GAAGATTGGGTTGGCGGCGGCGGATGCTTCTATCAAAGGTGGCGTGATCCGCGATGGGATGGTGACTGAGTTCAACGGGAAGGATGCCGAGATTCGGTGGAAATTCACCGCCACCTCCGGTATCTACCGCGCCCGCATCCTGGCTCGAGCGACCAGCGAGAAGGGATTCGGGTTTGAAGTCAACGGCCACGGTAGCAACGGCATGTTCCCGGCCAACCCCGACTTCCGGTGGCAAGACGCTGGCCTCGCCGAACTCACGACCGGACAAAACGTCGCCGTCATCAAACGCGGCTGGGGCTTTTACGACGTCAAATCGGTAGAGTTCGCTCCCGCCAAAATCACCGCCCCCAAGCCGGTTTCGGCCAAGCTGGTCACCGCCAAGCCGACCGCCGCCGCCCAGGCCATCATGACTCGCCTCAGCCAAACCTACGGCAAGCAAACCTGGAGCGGTCAGTACGGCGACGAGGACACCGCCATCGTCCAGCAACGGGCGAGCCGCACCCCCGCCATCTACGGAGACGACTTCATGGACTCCTCCCCCAGCCGGGTCGAACACGGCGCCAAGCCGGGGCCGAACCTGGCGAACCTGGTCGCGCTAGCCAAAAAGGGCTCGGTCATTACCCTCTCCTGGCACTGGAACGCGCCCAGCAAGCTGAAAAACACGCCGGAACACCCGTGGTACAAGGGCTTCTATACCGATGCCACCGATTTCGACCTCGCCGCCGCCCTCGCCGATACCAATTCGGCCGATTACAAACTGCTGATCCGCGATATGGACGTCATCGCCGGTCAGCTGAAGCAGTTGCAAGCCAAGGGCGTCGCCGTTTTGTGGCGACCGCTGCACGAAGCCGAAGGTGGCTGGTTCTGGTGGGGCGCCAAGGGTCCCGCCCCGTGCCTGAAGCTGTACCGGCTCATGTTCAACCGGTTCACCAAAACCCACGGCCTCAAAAACCTGATCTGGGTGTGGAACAGCATGAACCCGGCCTGGTATCCCGGCGATGACACGGTGGATATCGTCGCCATCGACCGGTATCCCGACGACCGGTCCGACGCTCTCACCGGCGACTGGCTTGACCTGCAATCGCGCTTCAACGGGAAGAAGATGCTGGCCGTCGCCGAGTTCAAAGGCGCGCCCGATGTTGACCGCATGGCCCGCTTTGGCGTCCGCTGGGCCTACTTTGTCTCCTGGACCGGAGACCTGGGGGCGAAGGGAATGAACCCGGCCGACCTAAAGCGGATCTACCAGAGCCGATTGGTCGTCAACCGGCCCTAATTGTCGTCTAGTTCGTGGTGACGGGTTGGCGGAAATCACGTTCCACCATGTCGTTCGGGTCGGTAGAAACGGGCTGATCGCGCCATAGCCACCGCATCATGTCGGGCAGAATTAGCCCGCCGAACTTCTGGCCGTGGTTGTTCATGCCCCAGCTATAGTTCACGTCGTAACCCTTCTTCACCAGGGCATCCTTCAGCCGGACGTTCTGGTAGAACCAGTCCCAACGCTGGTCATAGACGCCGTTTCGCATCCCGCGGTTATCGTTGCGACCGTCGCAAAGATAGATCCGAATCGGCTTCCGGCGACTTTGGAGCACGCGGTCGGTGTAAACATCGCCGCCGTGAATATTGGTGAAGCTGCCGACGTTGCTGAGCACCTTGCGGAAGGCGTTTGGCCGTTCCCAGGCCACCATGAAGGCGGCGATGGCGCCGGAACTGGAACCGCCAACCCCGCGCTGCTCGGGATCGGGCGAGATGTTGTAGTCCTTCTGCAGGGCGGGCAACAGCTCCTCGGTAATCACCCGGGCGTACTTATCGTTGGGCGTGTTGTACTCCACGCCGCGATTGGTGAAACCATCGCCCCAACCGTTCTGCGGCGATGGCTCTTTCTGCTCCGGCGTTCGGCCCGGGTTGATAAAAACGCCAATCATCACCGGAATCTCCCGGCGATAGATCAGGTTATCCATCACATTCTGAGCTCGCATATCGGCGTGCTCATCCTTAAACGCCTGGCCGTCTTGAAATACCATCAGCGCAGTCGGCTTCTTAGCGTCGTACTGCGCCGGGACGTAAACCCAGTAAGTGTGCTGGGTGCCGGGATAGACATTGCTGGGAATCACAAACGGCCCACGAATCTCGCCCTTCGGCACGCCTTCTTGGGCCAAAGAATCCGGCCCCAACCGGTACTGAGAATCGGGATTCGCCCGCTCCACCAGAACATGGGCCACCGCCCCCACCGCGGTCCCCGCCAAAACCAAACCAATCGCCCAACCCACGCGCCGTTGCATCACGTGCCGGGTCTACCCGATATCATCAGTAAAATGGACTAGCGAGACGAAATGAAATCCGTCGGTCTAGGGTTCCTTAGCGCCGCCGCCTTGGCTTTGTTCTTGAGGTGGGTAGCCATGCTACAGCCCGGAGCTTCAGAAAATACCTGGGCATACTGGATGCTTAGTGCTTGCCTCATGTTGACCTTGCATGCATGCACTCAGGTGAAACAACCCAAGCGCTCACACTGGATGCTGGGAGTAACCGGTTGGTATCTTGCTGCCGTTGGCAATCTTGCCATCGACCGGAGTCACGGCATCGGTGACCCAATACTCGGTTGGGTCGGGATAGCGGTTGCCACCCTGTCCGTTGGCTTTGGCCTCAAGTATTCGTACGCGACCTGGTAGCTTTGCCAAACCACACTGAGTGAGGAAATTATTACCAGCCCGAGTTGGCAACGAGTCTCCGCACTTCTTCCCACTGACCCTTGAGGTCGCTGAGAAGTGGGCTTTGGGCGCGGGCGATGCCGACTAGGTCGAGGTCAATGTCGGCGATCAGAAGCTGCGGTTCGGCAATCGGGGCTTCGGCGATGACCTTGCCGAACGGATCGACAACCATGCTGCCGCCGATGAATCCTTTGCCACCCTCAAAGCCGATGAGCTGGGAGTTGATCACGTAAACGGCGTGCTCTTCGCTAACGGCGCGGAAAAGGCGTCGGTACCGCTCGTGATTCTCAATCTCGGCTCCGCTAAAACCGCGCGCCGGACTGGCGGCAGGAACCAGAAGCATCTGCGCCCCGCGCACGGCGCACAGCATCGGCATTACCGAGTGCCAAATATCCTCGCAAATCAAGAGGGCCAAGCGTCCAAAGCGAGTCTCGATGATGGCGAGGTCGCGCCCACGCGAAACAAACCGCTCTTCATCGAACACGCCGTAGGTCGGCAAAAAGATCTTTCGGTAGACGCCATTGATGCGGACACCATCCGGGGTGAACTCCAAATACGCGGCGCTGTTGTAAAGGATGCCGTCGGCAATCTCGTAAAAGCCGAGGGCAATGTCGATGGGACGATCGAGTCCATCTTTCAGCCGGCCCCACAGCTCGTAGGCCAGTTTCTCCTTGGTTAGCGACGCCTCCAGGACGCCTCCTTCCAGGAAGTAGCCGGCGGTGCTGGTTTCTGGGAACAGGACCAAATCGGCACCTTCGCCCGATGCCTGCCGGGAGATCTCGGCGATGGTATCCAGGTTGCGACCGGTCTCCGCCTTCATGGGCGCAAATTGTGCGCAGGCAACCCGAAACTGCATGACCGTAGTTTACACGCGGGCGAGAGATGGTCTGATCGGGAATAATGGGGCGGTCCATGGTCGCTACGCTTCTGACCGCCCTCGCCATCTCTCCCGTGGCCCCGATCCATGCTAACTTGGATACCAAACCGGTCCACGAATTCAAGTTAGGCAAGAAAGATTTTCTGCTGGATGGCAAACCACTTCAGATCATCAGCGGCGAAATGCACCCCGCGCGGATACCGGCGGTTTATTGGCGGCATCGCATCCAGATGGCCAAGGCCATGGGTTGCAACACCATCGCGGCGTATCTGTTTTGGAACTATCTGGAGCCGCAACCGGAAAAATTTGACTTCAAATCTGAGAATCGGGACGTTGCGAAATTCATTCGTATCTGTCAAGAGGAGGGCATGTGGGTGATATTGCGCCCCGGTCCGTACGTGTGCGGCGAGTGGGAACTGGGCGGAATTCCCCCATATCTTCTTCGAATACCAGACATCAAGCTGCGCTGCATGGATCCGCGCTACACGCAGGCGGTTGATCGATACATTGGGCAAGTTGCCCGTCGAGTGAAGCCGCTCCTACTGGCAAACGGCGGCCCGATCCTGATGGTGCAAGTGGAGAACGAGTACGGTAGCTATGGAAACGATCGCACCTACATGGAGTGGTTACGCAAGACGTGGGTCAAGCACGGGGTGGCGGGACCGTTCTATACGGCCGACGGTCCGACGGAATACATGTTGGAAGCAGGCAGCCTTCCGGGCGCGGCGGTCGGGTTGGATTCGGGCGGCAGACTCGGTGACTGGGATTTGGCCGAGCGTATGAATCCCGGCGTTCCCGTCTTCAGCTCCGAAACCTACCCGGGCTGGTTGACGCATTGGGGGGAGAATTGGGCCAGTGCCAGCACCGAGGGGATTTCGGAAGAAGTCAAGTTTCTGCTGGATAACCGGAAGTCATTCAACCTGTACGTAGTTCATGGGGGCACCAACTTTGGGTTTACGGCGGGAGCGAATTCGGGTGGCAAGGGTTACGAACCGGATGTCACGAGTTACGACTACGATGCCCCGATAGGGGAGCAAGGCAATACGACGCCGAAGTACACGGCGCTGCGAGAGTTGATCCAGCGGTACCGATCCACGCCGATTCCGGCGGTGCCCGCGGCGATCCCTGCGATCACGATTCCGCCCATCCCCATGGAGCGGTTGACTTCCGTGTGGGATAACCTTCCTGCCCCGAAACTCAGTCCCCAACCAAAACCTTTCGAAGCGTATGGCCAAGACTACGGCTTTCGGCTCTACCGTACGCGTCTGGTCGGTCATCACTACGGCCGGCTATCGATAAAGGATCTTCACGACTATGCCACGGTGTTTCTGGACGGAAAATACATCGGGAAACTTGATCGAAGGTTAGGCGAATCGACGATTACAATCCCGGGCAATGGAAATCCCAAACCGACTCTCGACATTCTTACGGAAGGAATGGGGAGAATCAATTTTGCCGACGCTTTGATTGATCACAAAGGAATTACGGATCGCGTGACGCTTAACGGGATGACTTTGATGACCTGGGAGTCCTACGGACTACCGATGGAATCGGCCTGGGTGGAGAAGTTGAAGTCCTCGAACGCCAATGATCGTCCGGGGCAGTTCTTCCGGGGAGAATTTGCACTTGCGGAACCGGCCGATACGTTCCTAGATCTATCTGCATACACCAAGGGAGTCGTGTGGGTGAATGGCCATAACCTGGGTCGGTTCTGGGAAATTGGTCCACAAAAGCGGCTCTACTGTCCGGCTCCGTTCTTGCTTAAAGGTAAGAACGAGGTCCGAGTTTTCGACCTCCACCAGTTGGCGGCAAAGCCCATCCAAGGTTGGCCGACGCTGAAGTAGTCCGCTACGCGAACTTTAATCGCGTGGCTTCGACTACCTTGGTGATGCGTCGGACGCGCGTCTCGGGAGATTTGGCTTCTTCCACCGAGCGGAGGTGCTCCTTTTGGTGCGAAGGGGCAAATTTCTCGAATGCACTCACTAAATTTTCTGCGTCCAGGGCGGATCGTAAGTCTTCCGGCAGGGTGAAGGTTCTGGGCTCGGTATCTAACTCAATGGTAACGTCGAGCGTTTCGTCCCCGGTCAGGCCGGCATCGCGGCGGGTTTCGGCGCTCAGCGGGATCATGTAGAGTTCTCCCATCTTTCCGACCGTCGTCCGGAAGGTACAGCCGTTCAATGTCACTTTGACCGCCGGTCGTTTCCCTCCTTCAAGCGATAGAAGCAGCGGTTCTGGAACGACAATGCCCGCTACTTACTTAGTCTCGCCCTTTCGGATGGTGGTGTTAAAGGTTACTTTCATGAGCGACTTTTTCGGCAGCGAAATCTTGACGCGATTTCTTAATTGTAATGCAAGGGGCGCACCAATTATTGGTGGTTACACTTTTTTCTGGGGTTGGGTAAAAGACTTCCAATCTGAGTCGGTGTTACGTGAGACCATCCTATGAGCTTTCAATCATATTTAAACAACATCAAGGCAAAAACTGGGAAGACGCCTGAGGATTTTCGGGAGGCGGCGATCGCGGCCGATGTTCTGAAACCTGGCGTCACGGCTACCCAGATCATCGAATGGTTAGCCAAAGACTATGATTTGGGGCGTGGTCATGCCATGTGCATCTTCACTGTCTTCAAGGACAACGGCTGGGTAAAGCCCAAACCGAAAACGCCTCGCGAGCCAAAGTGAGAGTGCTAGCGGTCAATTGAGAGCTTGGAGGCAACTGTTCGCCCGGCTAACGAGCTACTGGGCAATTGCCGTGCCTTTTCGTTGATTGATTTCGGCGAATTTCTTGCTTTCCAACCACGACCATCGGAGAGCGAAGCCAAGGACAAGAAACGTTGCCGCCATGAGTGCTGTCCGAAGCAAACACTCATCTAGCGTAATTGCGGATCGGGAAACCATTGACAATCCGTAGGATAGATAGCCCATCGAAGACCCGACCGCAACTTTAAGCGCAAAAATTGTTGTCGAATTCTCACTACGAATCGACTGTCGGCTGATGAAATAGCCCGCGAAACCGCCGAAAATCATCGGGATGAGACTAAAATCGCCGCTGGTCTCGAGCGTCATCGGGGCTACCGAAAAGGCAACTATTCCGACCACTATGTGCATCATGGCGGCGGCGGCGGCGGCCCTTCGGCTCACCCTATTGGATCTCCGTCGCCCGACGGCTCGATCGGCGCTACCAAACTTGGCGAGAGTCAGCGTCACGGCCTCTTCGGGAGAATAATCGAGTTCTAGGTAAGCGTCATACAGAGCGAGGATATGAGTTTGCATTTCTGTAATCATCTCATGGGTGAGCTCGGGCGACAAGCCTCGCTCGCCCGCCAATGCTTCGGGCACGGTGTCCATGAATTGGGCGATTCGCTCGTCCTCAGAATGCAAGTTGACCATTTCTTGACTCATAGAGCGGGGTGGATCACCCGGTTAACGATTTGAACATATTCGGTCCATTCGCTGCGGCTCTGGGCCAATGCCTCGCGGCCGGCCTGAGTGAGTTCGTACACTTTTTTCGCCGGGCCGCCGCCGGAGGTGTCCCAGCTGAACGCGGTGAGTTGGTCTTCTTCCAGTTTCCGGAGGCAGGGATAAATGGCCCCTTCGCCAAACTTAAGCGCATCGGCGCTTCGGGCCTCGATGGCACGGGCGATAC
Organism: Fimbriimonadaceae bacterium; assembly: GCA_947447315.1. GTDB lineage: Bacteria > Armatimonadota > Fimbriimonadia > Fimbriimonadales > Fimbriimonadaceae > Fimbriimonas. The sequence goes on along the minus strand of CANFJD010000035.1, from coordinate 7,926 downwards.
CGTAACCGTGCATAGGGGCTTCTTCCAACACGGACAGAATCAATAGCGGAAGGTTCCCCGTACGCTGATCCTTCTTTCTACTCACGATTAATTATACATCACTTATCGAGGTAGTTGATTCTTCGGCTTATGTTACTTTGCTCCGCCGAACGCGGATTTAGAATTGATCGGTCATGAACATCTGCGGAATCCCCGGGACGTTTTTACCCATGAGGTAAAGCTCCACAACGGCTCTTTCGAACACCAGCCCCAGTTGATCGGCCATGAATGTGGTGCCGAGCCATTCGCTGTTGGCAGGCAGAGGGAGCGTTGGGGTGGCGCGATGGTAGAGGCCCTCGCGAAGCAGGTTTGGTTCGATCACAGTGTATCCATCGCCCACTGGTTCCGCGATACGGTAGCTCCAGTTCCAGTACCTCCAGCGCAGGTCATCTCGGCGAAGGCGGTCAGGATGGGAATCGGCCCATCGATCGTAGATGGCGCGCACGGTCTCAGGTTCTAAAACATCAAATTCTCCGGATGAGTGACCGTCGAGTAAGGCGGGCGACAGCGGAGCGCGAACAACTCGATCAATGGTTTCAAAGCCCAAAGATGCGTAAAGGTCAGTTCGCTGGGCGAACAGGATTGAGCTGGCGACGCCACCGCGTTCATGATGCCGAAGCACTGATTCGAGGAGGCGGGCCGCATAGCCCTCACGGCGATATTTCTCTCTCGTGGCAACGCCCGCGATACCGATTGCTTCACCCCACCCGAACGTGAGGGGCGTAGTGGTGAGCACGCTGACCATTTCGGTGCCCTGGAAAATGGCCCACTTGCGCTGGAGGTCGAAGTACGGTTCTTGGAAGAAAACCGTGTAGGCTCGATTAAAGTCCAAGCCGAAAACATCGCAGAGCAGCTGAAGGAATCCTTCCGCTTCGCTCATTTTGATCGGACGAATTTCGGTCAAGGTGTTTGAATTCCGTTGTTGATCGGCGAAGGCGTTACCCCGCCGGGAAGGGTCTTGGGTTCGATGCGAATGGTTACCTTCACGGTTTTGCGCCGGAGTCTCACGCCCATTTGGGGATTGATGGCGACCTCCAACGTGGTTGTACCGCTAAGGCCCGAAACGTCGATCGGCTCGGTTGCCAGGGTTGTCAGTTTGGCAAGCAGGCTGGAACTCCCGGATACGGTCACCCGAGGTGGATCCACAAGGTAGTCCAAAACTTGGAATCCGCTAGCAGCAGCACCAACCAACTTAGGAATAACGAATGCTTCCTTTTCCACCGATGCTACGACCGTGGACGCCGTGACATTAATCTGCAGCGGAATGCACCGAACGTACTGCATAGGCCGATTGTCGCGGGTAAGGGCGACGACATCGATAGGGTACGGAGCTACCCGATCCATTTCCACCTGCCCTAGCGGGAGAACGGCACGGACTTTCTCAATCTGGTCAATCTCCGACTTTGGTCCTTTCACCAGAACGCGTGACGGCTTGGCGGATATGTCGTTGAGGACAAAATTGCTATCCGTGAGTTCGCCGGATGATTCGACCGTTACCGCCAGATCACGCTGAACGATGGGTTCGATGTCTACCATTACGGTACGGGGGAAGTCGCTCAGCAGTTGTTGAACTTGTTCGGGGAATATACGGATTGGATACTCATTCCGGCCCGGTTTCGCGCCCGAGAGATCCACGTATGCTTGTACCGACTGCGGAGAAACTGCCGCCAGTTGACTCTGGGTTCCACGTAGCGTAGCGCTAACAGATTCAGGGATTTTTCGGACGAAGAATCGGTCTGAATCGGCTCCTTGCGAGCGCACATCCACGGAAATAGTGCGAAATTGGCTGGTCTGGGCGCCCACAAACATCCACAAGAGAACGGAGATTACAAAGCTGGAAACGAGGAGTGTCCAGTTAATTGGGCGCCTTTCGGTGGACAGGCTCATCGGGAGCGATTCCTCCTGCGGGATTTGCGAGGTGGGCGAGGAGTTGGTGGAGTAATCGGCATTTTACGAAGATCGCGATTCAGCATTTCCCGGAGTTCGTGGACGGTCGAGTACCGGGTGATTTCTCCATCGATGGAAACGCTGATGGTTCCGCGCTCTTCGCTGACGACGATCGTAAGGGCATCGGTTTGCTCACTAATGCCAACCGCGGCACGGTGGCGCATATGTAGGTGACTATCCAGGCGGGAGTTTTCGGATAAGGGCAACCGACATGCAGCCGCCAGTATGGTGTCGCCACGGATGATGACCGCCCCGTCGTGCAGGGGATTCTCCCCGTAAAAAATGCTGCCCAATAGTGGGGCCGAAATCCTTGCCCCCAGGCTCACACCGTTACTCGCAATCTCATCCAACTTGGCGGTGCGTTCGATCACTATGAGGGCACCAATACTCTCTTGCTGTAGTTCGGCGACCGCGGAGCAAATCTCCTCTACGGTGCGCGCTTCGGCACGCTCTTCGCCCGATCCTGGGACATGAATCATCTGTAGCGGGGTGATTTTCCCAAATCCTTCTATCGCCTGCCTCACCTCCGGTAGGAACAGAATGACGAGCGCGACCGGCCCTAAGATGGTCGCTTTCTCAAATATCCAGTGGAGAGTGTTAAGGCCAAATCGCTCGCTGAGGACAAGGACGATAAGGAAGGCAATGACGCCAATGAGGATTCGCCACGCTCGCGTTCCCCGCACCAATAGTAGGAGGCGATAGATGAGAAACGCCACCAAGATGACATCCAGTAGATTTATCAGAACCTCGGACGCGGATTGATGTCGGAGGGCGGTAAACGGGCGTAAAACCTCTTCCACGGGTGAATCTCGGACGGTAACTCTAGTTTAGCCTTATGTACACTTAGAAGGTATGTCCTCTTTGCCCAGTATTGAAGAACAGTTGGCAATTCTGCGCCGCGGAACCACTGAGATCATAAGCGAAGCGGACCTTCGCAAGAAGCTAGAACTGGGTCGCCCATTGCGGGTGAAATTGGGAGTAGATCCGACCGCTAAGGACGTGACCTTGGGATGGGCGGTAGTGCTTCGAAAGCTTCGAGATTTCCAGCGCCTGGGACACCAAGCCGTGCTAATTATCGGCGACTTTACCGCCCAAATCGGCGATCCGAGTGGAAAGAGCAAGACCCGCCGGTCGCTTTCCCGAGAGGAAGTGATGGCCAACGTCGAATCGGTGAAGGCCCAGTTCGGAAAGATTCTCGACATTGAAAAAACGGAGATCCGATACAACTCGGAGTGGCTGGGTCCTATGGATTTTGCCGACGTTTTGCGTCTTTGCGGCAAGATCACAGTGGCTCGTATCATGGAGCGCGACGACTTCACCAAGCGTTGGGAATCTCACCAGCCAATCGCAATGCACGAGCTGATGTATCCACTTTTGCAAGGCACCGACTCGGTGGCAATCCGGTCGGATATTGAACTCGGTGGTAACGATCAAAAGTTCAACAATCTCATGGGGCGTCAACTTCAAGAGGCAGATGGTCAAGCTCCTCAAGTGGTAGTGCTCTCTCACTTACTTCTTGGGACCGACGGAAAAGAGAAGATGAGCCAATCGCTCGGCAACTACATCTCCGTGATCGATACGCCGAATGACATGTTTGGCAAAACGATGTCGATCCCCGACGACTTGATCCTGAACTGGTTTGAGCGAGCGACTGATTTCCCCATGGAAGAGGCTCGCGCGCTATTAGGTCCGGGGCAAAACCCGCGCAATGCCAAGGTGCGGCTGGCCAAGGAGATCGTAACGCTTTACCACTCTGCCGAAGCAGCCGATGAAGCGGAGGCGTACTTTGTGGATACGTTTAGCAAGGGTAAGGAGCCAGTAGCGGCAGAATCGGTACCTCTGCCCGATGGACTCTTGCAAGACGGATTTGTCTCAGTTCCAGCTCTGGTGGTGGCGCTTGGTCTTGCTAAATCTAACGGAGCGGTGAAAGACCTGATCAAGGCGGGCGGCGTCGGCCTGGATGGCGAGAAAGTTACAGAGCTTCGCATTCCCGATCCGCGGGGGAAGACGCTCCGCGTAGGAAAAATCAACTTCCGCAAGTTGGTCTGACGCAAAGTCGCCCTCCCGAAATTCGGGAGGGCGACTTTGCGTCTGGAGACCGAGACGAGTTTAGTTCGTTACGGTAAGAGATGTGGTCTTGGAGTTGTCACCGGCGATGTTACCGGCAAGCACGACCACCTTCGGCGTAGGATTGGCCCATCGGTAAGTGGTCACGGTCACAGTGGCGGAGGTGGAACCAGCCGGAATGGTAACGGTAGCGGGAAGTGTCGCCTGATTCAGCTGGAAGCTCTTCAGGTTAACCACAACCCCACCAACCGGAGCCGGTGCCTGCAACGTGACGGTCAACAACGAGTTGGTGCCGCCCTGGACCGTGCTCGGGCTCACAGACACCGAGGCAAGCTTCGGTCGGACCACTTTCAGCGTAACCGTTTTTACGGAGTCGTTCACCGTCGCCGAGATGACACCGGAGGTTGCGATACTTCCGGTGGATGTAGCCGTGAACGGCGCGGTTGTGCTGCCCGATGGTACGGTGACCGTGGCAGGTACCCACACACTCGGATTGGTTGATGCCAGGTTGACCACAACACCACCCGCACCTGCCGGAGCGGCCAGGGTGACTGTTCCATTTGTCGAGCTGCCGACTTTGATCACGCCATCCTGCAAAGTCACGGCACCAACCGCCGGTTGCGGGTGAACCACGATGGTTCCTTTCTCGTAGTGACCACCCGACTGCCCGGTTACAATCACCGGGGTATCGACGCTCACCGACCCCGCCGTGGCGGTGAATGTAGCGCGTCGCTGACCAGCCGGAACCGTCACCGTTGCCGGGACGGCCAGTGCGGACGGCTTATTCGAAGTGATAGACACAACGGTATCCACCGGCTGAGGAGCCGTGAGGATCAACGTTCCGGTCAATGTTCCCGAACGGTTGACCGATGGAGCGGAGAACAGGACCGCCCAAAGTCGCGGCGGACGCACGGTCAGAGAAACGGAGCCAAGCACGTTTGCATAAACTCCCGACGGCGTGATGGTTACTGGAGTATCGGTGCTCACGTACTGCGTGGCGACCGGAATTTGAACCGAAGTCTTGCCCTCTGGCACCGTCACCGAAGCTGGGACGGGGAATGCCGAACTTGTACTGGATAGATTCACCGTGAAACCACCTGCAGGGGCCGGGTCGGCTAAGGTGAGCGTTCCGATAAAGGTTCGTCCTCCGGCTACGAGAGAATCGGGGAAGGCGAGCGAAACCGGGTTGAGACGCTTCACCATAAAGTTCGTCGAAACGGTCGAGCCAAGCGTGGCTGAAACACTGGTCGTCAAGTCGGTCGCGGTTGCGGGACCGAGTAGGTTGAAAGTTGCCGAGGTTAATCCAGCCGTGGCGCTGACTCCCGAAGGAACCGAGATCGACGGGTTCGTCGAGCCAATTGCTACGGTGAGACCACCGGTGGGGATAGGACCGGAGAACGTGACCGTACCCACGGCCGAATCCCCGGCATAAACCCACGTCGGCGCGAACGAAATTCCCGTCACGACCGGTGCCTTGATTACAAGGTTGGCAGATCCACCCGTGCTATCAAAAGCGGTAGCGGTGACGCTGGCCGTACCATCAGTCGCGACTGGGGTGGTCGGAATAGTTACCGAAGCGGACGTCTGTCCGCCCGGAACAGTCACCGTGCTAGGCACTGTCACTGCGGCCAGATTACTGTTCAAGGAAACAACCAAACCGCCGGTTGGAGCTGGTTGCGTGAGGTTAATCGTGAGGCTCGACGAGGTGCCGCCGATCACTGAAGCCGGAGAAAACGCGAGCGAAACCACGATGGGGTCAGCCCGGAATACGTAGGATGCGCCTTTTAAGCTATTTGCATTCTTTGCGCCGCTAACGAACGTGTTGTTGCTGGCCGCGACGGAAAATCCAAGTTGGTCTCCGGCAGCGCCGTCACTGGCGGTGAGCTTTTGACTCTGGTACCAAACGCCGGACTGTCGGCGGAAAGCATAAACCGCTCCTTTCGAAGAGGCCTTTGCATATGCACCTACGGCAAGCGTATCGTTAGAAAGCCCAACGGCGGTTCCGAATTTGTCGCCGGCTACCGTATCGCTACCGGTTACCGAAGTGAGTTGAGACCAAACTGAGCCCGAGCGAGTGAAGATGTATGCCTTTTCCGCGCCGCCCGTTCCAATCGCCACCTGATCTCCGTCCAGCGAAACCGAAAAACCGAATTGGTCAGTCGAAGCTCCACCTGATGCCGTGATCTTCTGTTGCTGCGACCAAGCGCCCGCAGTTCGTGTGAACACATAGGTCGCGCCGAAGCCGCCGCCAGCCGTGGGTGATCCGGATGCAAGCGTGTCGCCGCTGACAGAAACCGAGTCGCCAAACTTGCTGTTGTTGGCCGCGTCGCTGGCGGTCAAGATTTGCTGCTCGGTCCAAGTGGCGCCAGAGCCGGTGTAGACGTATACAGAGCCTTTGGAAGTGCTCTTTGAACTTGCACCGACCACAACCGTATTTCCGCTAATGGAAACGCTGGTGCCGTACTTGTCGCCCGTTGATCCATTACTTGCGGTGAGCTTCTTGCGCTGAGTCCATGTTGCGCCAGACCGGGTGTAGATGTACGCCGCTCCGGTGCTGGTTGCCTTCAGCGGAGCACCCACGACAACCGTGTCGCCGCTGATTCCCACCGAATATCCAAATTGATCAGGATTGGCGAGGTCAGATGCTTGCAGTTTCTGTTGCAAAGACCAGACGCCGGAAGTACGAGTAAAGATGTAGGCGGCGGAATAGGGCGTGGTGCTGGATTCGCCCGAGCCAATCTGAGCGCGAACCGTCGGTGGTCCGCTTGCGCCAATGACAGCAGTGTCGCCGTCGATGGCGACGGCTGAACCAAATGCGTCTGTAGGAATCCCGTCGACCGCCGTAAGCTTCTGTTGCTGCGTCCAGGTTGGATCAATTGTGATAGGGTACTGTGCCCCAGCGTCGTTGATATTGATGGCGATCGCCTGACCCGTGACGGATAGCCTTGCGTTGAGTTCAACTCCCCGAGCATCCCAGACCTTCAAACCTCCGTAGGCGAATACGCTTTGCCCGGCGTGGATCTGAATGGTGTCGTTGGAAATTTGGGTGAGCGATCGGGCTCCATTGATGGAGAGCTTGACCCAGAGGTTGGTGCCTGACTTGCCAGGGCGTTGGGATATATGCAGCCAGTGATGCAGTCCTTGCTCTCCGTTCACGTACCATTCGCTGAGGTTCTGCCGGGTAAAGCTGAGGAGTGGCCAGCCGTTTGCGTCTGTGGTTATTCCAGGCGTGGAAGGACCGATTTCTCCGCGGTCTGTGCCCAGCCCGAATGCCGTAGTTTGCGCGGTGAAGGTTGCCTTTGCCGATTGTACGGTAAGCGCACCTGCCCGGGAGAAACTGGAAAAGTATCCTTGGCCCGGAGATCGAGCTACGTACCCTCCATTCCATTTATCGAAAGTTCTGGAAGCGCGACTCATAGCCGCGTCGAGTCCGGCGTCAAAGTTCTGTCTCGATCCGCCGTTGGAGAGAGACCGGGCGAAAATAGCGGAGGTCATTGCTATCAAACACAACGACGATACCGCCCGCCCAAAAGATGTTAGATGTGGAGGCTTGAGTCTAGTCACAACGACCAATTATAGGACTTTCCTAGAACAGGGAGACGGTTTTCGCGTGCAACTCTCTTTTTTAATGCGATTTTAACGGTAAAATCTCATTTTTTAATAAAGTGGTCCCGGTTATCTGGTGACGCATCTGGAAGCACCCTATTGGTTTACAGGCTCAGCTTCCGCAACTTAACATGCATCCCCGTGGTCGTGCGTGCTATTCGAGCTGGATTTCTGTTCGGACGACGCCAGCTCGCTCGTGGAATGCCTCTAGTTGATAAAATCCAGGTTTGACAATCCACTCAAACGTGGCCACGTCATCGGTGGCAT
>CANFJD010000034.1 GCA_947447315.1 Fimbriimonadaceae bacterium | reverse complement strand
GGAGGATGAGAAGCAACTGGTCCAAGAGGTTGGCTTGCAACACCTCGTGGACCGGTTTGTATTTTGCTTCTGCGTCTTGTTCTTTTTTCAGCGAATGATCCGCCATAGCGCTATTCTACGCCGGTAAAAGGCGCTAAACAGCGGTTACGAGCTCTTTTGACTGGTCATAAGTTGTTTTTCGGATCGCAAGATACTCACTGGACAGGTCCACCAGTTCTACGGATGGATCATAGCTTGCCGTTACCCAGCCGTCGAGAACCATGGCCTCCCACGCCCGGAGGGCAGAGATCACAACATGATGGCGGAGGGCAGGATCATCGCGCATATTTTCGGCGGCGGCCTTGATCATGTTGACGATGCCCGGGGACCGCTTTTCGCGTTGCAGGATGTTCACCATCAGGTCGAACAGTCCGTCTAGCGGCAAAAGGCGTCCTTCACGCTCGTAGCCATCTTGCTTGGTAACCTTGCCTTCGCCGTACCGGGCTCGCTCGGTCCACGTGGCGCCAGCGAGGTTTAACGTAAAGATATTGTTAGTAGCCAGCGGCGAATCCATCGGGACTTCAGTCAAGTACTCGCCGAGGGCACGGATAGCCTGAACCGAGAAGCTTCCGGTGCCGGTGGTGAGGTCTTCGCGGATGAAACCACCCTGAGCAAGCCACGCCCACGCCTTTTGGGGAGTGAGATCGAGGCCGTTATCACGGGCGATCTTTTGCGTATGTTCTTGCAGGTCCGATAGTTGGGTATTGGCGGAATACCAATACTCGGCAAAGCGCATATGATTTCGCACGCGCTGGCTTTGGCGCTGCTGATACTGTTCCTTGAGCCAGGTGGGATCCAGCTTGCCCCGATCGAGTTCGAGCAAGGTACTCGCGAGTTCACGTCCACCCGCGTGCGTGATGGTGAGACCGGCAGAAAGGATGGGATCCGCAAAGCCGCCACATTCACCCACCAAGTACCAGTTGTCGCCCGTTTGACGGCTGGCGATGAAGGACCAATCTTTCGTGGTCTGGAGCTTCCCTTCGCTAACGGCATTCTTCATCAAGCCAACCAAACGCTCATCCTTGCCGATGGCTTCCAGATATAGCTCTTGGGGTTTCTTGCCGCAGTTCTTATAGTATTCCGCGGGGACTACCAAGCCGATGCTGGTGCGGGTGGGGCCGAGCGGGATGAACCAGATCCAGCCAAAGCCGACACTCAGCACTTGGATGAAGGTGCCGCCGACGCCGATTTCCACGGCCCACTCGGCGTTTTGATAGTAGTCCCAAATGGCGATGTTTTGAAGCGTGGTAGGACAATCAACCTGCACACCCATCGCACGCCGGAGGAACCCGGAGTGACCGGAGGCATCCACATAATGCCGGGCGTGCACCTCTTCCCCACTTTCTAAGCGGAGAAAATCGACATGGTCGCCGGTGCGAACAACTTCGAGGACCCGAGTTTCCTCGTAGACATTGCACCCCATTTCTTGGGCATGATCCAGAAGAATTTTGTCGTAGATGGCCCGATCTACTTGGAAGGCGGTGGAGCGTCTTTGACCATCATATTTGGCAGGTCTCGGTTCGTCCTGAAACTGTTCAAATGGAAAAAAGGCTACATCCCAAAGTTCTCTCGATTTCCCCCAGCGGTAGGTGCCACCCAACTTGATCGGAAAGTTTGCGGCTTCGACCTTATCCCAGCATCCCATTTCTTCCAAGATGGCCGAAATCCCCGGCAGCTGGGATTCACCCACGTGATCGCGAGGAAATTTTTCGCGTTCGAAAATGCCTACTTTAAGGTCAGGATTGTATTTTTTCAGCAACGTTCCGGTCGTGCTGCCACCGGGGCCACCGCCAATAACCGCGACATCGAGGTCCATGACCATATTCTACAGCGGTCTGGGACCAGTGGTTCCGTTCCGCTTTCTCGATCGCACCTTGAGATTGAATGTCGTATAAGTGCGTCGCCTTTATGAGTGAGCTTAGGCGGTTAACCATGTATTTGCGTTTAGCTTAACATGGCGAATTTTCATTGTAAATTCCTTCGTGTTCTGGTTTCGTGCGTCACCATTGGGGGGAGTATGGGCAAGCTTCTCCGATCAATCGGCGAACCGCCATTCCCGCCCGACCTCCGACGGCGATCCAAGACAGAATCCTAGAAATGATCCCAGCCAAATAGGAGATGATCGGTAACGGTGTGAGAGAAAACGCGTCGGAGGACCGATCCACCAATGGCAAAATCAGACCCAGAACGGCAGAGATGCCGCCGGCAGCCACTACCGGCAGGGTCGCACCCATCCAGTTCTTCCAATCTTTTGAGAAGAGTTGGAAGGGTGTCCCCATCAGATCAATCCGCACCTGCGGCGGCCCTGCAAACGGCCGCGGATACTGCGCGAATGGTGGCGTTGACTCCGGAACGGGAAGGCCCATCCTGCTCTTTAAACCACGAACCACGGATTCTCCTGGGGCCGGACACCAAATAACCTCCACAGTTCAACCGAGGTGCTGGATCAATATGACCGCTGCCGGCCAGCGTTTAGTGTTCGGGACGAAACCGTGGTACACGAAGGGTCTATTTGCACTTTTCTTTTCATCTCCTGTTTTTAGACTCATTACGAATAGGTTGCCCTCGTTCTTGTCGCGGAGGCTTAATGCTGATTTACGGACAATGGGCCAATTCTTTGTCAATTTTTACACGGTACGCCGTTTTAATGTTACTGCCATGTACACTATATTTTCCCCCTCCGGGAGACGTTATGAATACAAATCATTTGCGGCACACGTCCATGATGATTGCAGTTGGCTTTTTGGCTGCCGCGCAAGCGGTGCCGCTGGATAAGCCGGGTGCAACCGTCATTAAGGACGCGAGTCTGGCCAAAGCTTTCGCCCAGGCAACTCGACAATTCACCCCTCAGGGTAGCGGCTTCACCGCCAAAAACCCCAGCCAACCTTACTCCACCACCATCTCAACCACCGGCCAGATGAAGCTGAAAGTGGGACAGAGCCAGGTGGGAATTAGCGCGAGCGCCTACGGATTTGGCGCCCAGCGGATGCCCATCTCTGCCCCCACCCTAAGCTCCGGCAAGGACAAGGACGGTTGGCCCGAGGTGCAACTGCAAAGAACCGGACTCTCGGAGCGGTACGTTAATGAAGGCCGCGGCATGCACCACTGGCTCTCGGTAGATACCCGGCCAAGCACCGCCAACGGCAACCTTTGGGTGAATCTGTCGGTCACCGGAGCCAAGGGCTTTCGTAGCCTTTCCCAGACGGCGGCCGAAGTTACCATCGGCGCTACCAAACTCAAGTACACCGGACTCAAGGTTTGGGACGCGGCGGGCCGCACTCTGCCGGCCCGGATGGAGACCAACAGCACCGGAATTGGACTGGTAGTCACCGATGCCAACGCCAAGTACCCGATCACCATCGACCCCGTTTGGAGTTCAGAAACCAAACTGCAGCCGGGAGGTAGCAATGAGGATGCTGGCGGTCTTCTTGCCATCAAGGGCAATCTTGCGGTTATTGGTTCATGGGCCTATACGACCTATATGTTCCGCAAAGGAAACGACGGTTGGGTTAGTGATGGCACAATCACAAACACTGGCAATTATAGCGTAGCAACCGATGGCGAAAGGGTTGCAATGGCAGTATATAATCCTAATGGGGTCGGTTATGTTGCTATTTATGAGAAGCATCCCTCGATGGGATGGCAGGTAGCCACCACAATTTCTGACAGTAGTTGGGGTGAGAGTCCGCAATCAATCGCAATGGATACCAAAAATATTGTGATTGGGATACCTTACACGAATAACTTCCGGGGGGAATGCTGGGTTTATCGGATCGACGGAAGCCAGCCAGGCCTTGGACAGGAACTAGTAGATACAACCCTGAATAATATCGTTACACCATTTTTCGGGAAATCGGTTGCGATTTCTGGGGACAGCATCGTCGTTGGCGCACCCGGAAGTTGGAGTGATTATTTCGGCTCCGCTTCGGTATTCCGATATAGCGACAACACCAATTCTTGGCACAAGGATTCCACCCTAACGGACTCTAATGGTTTCGGACATTCGGTGGCCATGACGGACACAGATCTCTTCATAGGTCACTATAGTTACTCTGGTAACTCTGTCCATTCGGTTTTTGCCTATCCAGATCACAAGGTGAATGGGTATTCGAATCCGCAAATAATCACCACTCCGCCCGACTCTATCGCCAGCAATTACACTTTCGGCATTTCTGTGGCAGCCAATAGCAGATATCTGTTTGTGGGTTCACATTATAATGATTCGGATTTGCTTGGGTCTGTTTCTGCCTTCGAAAAAACACCAAATGGTTGGACTTTTGTCGAGGCATGGCGACCAGATAGCTTGGTTCCCTATTACGGTTACGCAATGTTTGGATTTTCCTTAGCGGCAACTGAATCGGATCTGATTGTGGGAGCCCCTTATGATAGCGGTAACGGCAGTGCCTCTGGATCCGCCTACGTTTACGCCCTGGGTGCAGGTGGTTCAGGTGGAACGTCTAATCCGACCGTCACGGTCACCTTCCCGAGCCTCCTTTCCTACGGTGGAACTCCGGGTATCTACGGATCTCTTTCGGGCAAGGGCCTTGTCACCCTGTCTAGCCCCGCCCCAGCCGGTGGTACCACCCTAGATCTGAACAGTACATCCGGCCATCTGACGGTTCCTGCCACCGTAACGGTTGCCGCAGGCGAGACCACCGCAGAGTTCACCTTTGCTACCGAGTACGTCAACAGTGACTCGGACGGTCTCGTCCAGGCCAGCGGGACCGGAGTTACCGGGGGTGACTGCACCGTTAAAGTCCTGGCCAACAAGGTTGCCAAGATCTCGGGAGTCACCCTTAACAACAGGGGAACAGGGACCGGTACCGTCAAACTAGCCGTCCCGGCAGCCAGTGACTACACGGTCTACTTAGCATCGGAAAACCCCAACCTGCTCTACGTGCCGGATTCGGTGACGGTACCTGCCGGTTCGCTTTCGGCACAGTTCCAGGCCATCAGCAATAACCCGGTTTCGCAACTGACGGAGGTCTACGTCTCCGCCAGCCCCGCCAATAGCGTGAAAAGAGCGAAGTTCACCATCCGGCCCGAAGTGCAGATTAGTTCGGTGCAACTCAACGACTCGGTCATCCTGGCGGGTACGCAAACCATCGGGACGGTGATCCTCGAAGGCGCTGCCCCAGCCGGTGGACAGGTCGTTGCGTTGAGCAGCAACCGCTCAACGGTATCGGTACCGGCTAGCGTCACCATTCCGGAAGGCATGATGTCTGCCGAATTCAGCATCCTGTCAACCGGAAGTGCCGCTACCTCGGCAACGATCACGGCCAAAAACTCCAACGGAGTTAAGAAAACCGCCAAGATTAACGTGGTTCGGCCGACCTTGACGAGCATATCGTTGAGTGCAAGCACGGTAACCGGGGGTAAAGAGAACCCAACGTTCACGGTAACTCTTGCCTCAGCGATGACGATGGACATTACCATCAGCCTAAGTAGCAATAACGGACCCTTGGCACATGTACCCGCAACGATTATGATCCCGGCCGGACAACTTTCCGAAACCGGCACGGTAATCACGGGTCGATGGAGCGGAGCAAACGGTAAGGCAGTGAAAATCACGGCCCGCTACAAGTTGGACTCGGCCAAGACGGTGACCCTGACGGTCACCAAGTAAGCACTAAAAATCCCGGGTGGCAAAGGCGCCACCCGGGATTTTTTGTGAGCGAGGAAGGAATTAAGCGTTGATCTGGACCATTTCGTAGGCTTCAAAGGTGTCGCCTTCTTTGAAGTCCGACCAGTCATCGAACGTGACGCCGCATTCCATTCCGTTGGTAACTTCGCGGACGTCGTCCTTAAGGTGCTTGAGACTACTCACCTTGCCGGTGTGCACCAATTCTCGACCCCGCTTGACACGGCAGAGGGCGTTCCGAGTGATCTTGCCATCGGTGACGTAGCAACCGGCAATGATGCCCTTTCGACCAAATTGGAACCGAATACGGATCTCGGCGGTACCCAGCGCTTGCTCTTCGAACTTCGGCTCGAGCATGCCCTTTACGGCTGCTTCGATGTCTTCGATCAGTTCGTAGATGATCGTGTAGGTGCGGATTTCAACCTTTTGCTTATCGGCCTCTCGCTTGGCTTCGCCCTCGGGTTTGACGTTAAAGCCAACCACGATGGAGTTGGAGGCGGCGGCGAGGTCGATATCTGCCTTGGTGATGCCACCGACGCCGCTGAGGACGATGTGGGTTTCCACTTCCTCATTGCGGACCTTCTCTAGCATGCCCTTAACGGCTTCAACCGATCCCTGCACGTCGGCCTTGATGATGAGGTTCAGTTCTTTGAGACCCTCTTCCTGTTGCAAGCGGCGGAAGTCTTGGAGCGAAAGACCACGTTGCTTGACGAAGATCGTCTTGGCTCGCTGATCGTCTTGACGACCAGTGGCAATTTCGCGCGCGGTCTTCTCATCGGGCGCAGCTTCCACGCGGTCACCCGCTTGGGGCACTTCGCTGAGACCGAGGATCTCGACCGGGGTGCTGGGTCCAGCTTCGGTAATTCGTTCGCCATTGTAGGCGGTCATCGCCTTCATTCGGCCATAGGTGCTTCCGACAACCAGCGAATCGCTGATCTTGAGCGTGCCGTTCTGGATGAGGACGGTGGCGACGGGACCTCTTCCCTTTTCTAGCTTGGCTTCGATGACGACGCCTTGGAGTTCACCCTTGGGGTCGGCCTTCAGTTCCAAGACTTCCGCTTGGAGCAGGATCATTTCTAGAAGTTCGGGGACGCCAACGCCGGTAAGGGCGGAAACGTTGGCGGTGATGACTTGACCGCCGTAGGCTTCGGGAATGACGTTGTACTCGGGCAATTGCTGGAGTACTCGTTCGGGGTTCGCCGACGGCTTATCGCACTTGTTGACGGCCACGATCATAGGAACGCCAGCCGCTTGGATGTGCTGAATCGCTTCTCGCGTTTGCGGCATGATTCCGTCATCGGCTGCTACCACGAGGATGGCAATGTCCGTTACCTGGGCACCACGGGCGCGCATATTGGTAAACGCGGCGTGACCCGGAGTATCGAGGAAAGTGATCTTGCCTTCCGGAAGTTCAACCTGATAGGCACCAATGTGTTGGGTGATGCCACCGTGCTCTTTGCCAGCCACATTTGCCTTTCGGATGTAGTCCAAAAGTGAGGTCTTGCCGTGATCGACGTGACCCATGATAGTTACGACGGGCGGACGGAGTTGCGCACCGCCGACTTTCGGCTTAGCGACGACCTTTGGCTTGGGTTTGTCGGCAAATCGGTAAGTGACTTCGTAGGCATCCGTGATCCGCTTGATTTCCTCTTCGGTCAGCGCAGCCGTCAAGTTCTTCATGATCTTGAACTTGGTAACCAGGGCCTTTTGGATTTCGGCGGCGGGCACTCCCAGAGCCATCGCAATATCCCGCGGGGTGGCGTTCGGCTTTACGACGATTTCGTCGGACCCGGACAATTCGAGAGCACTTTCCTGGATCAGGGAGAGGGTGTCGGCGTCGGCATCAAATGCCACTCCATCGTGCTCGATACCCAAATCGGAGAGCACCCCGTAGAGAACACCGGGGCGGAGCTCAAACTCCTGGGCAATATCCGCAATCTTCGTCATCGTGTTAGCTTTAGTCTTTACCTGAGTCTGCATAAAATGTCTTGTTGGAGGGCGATCCGGCTGGTATCGGAAATTTGACCGCGTAATGCCCGATCTAGTCGCCGTTTAGCGAACGCTTCGTTCACGCACGGGACGTTACGACAGACGTAGGCGCTACGGCCACGATCCTTCCAGACAGTTACATCACCTTCCTGCCGCGTCAGCCGAAAAAAGGTCGATTGGGGACCGCGTCGCCGGCAAGCGATGCAACTCCGAGTCGGTTCGATGAGTGAAGGGTACCCGAGGACGGCAACTTTTCCCCGTCAACTGGCCTAATGGATGCGGGGTGGAGGGGGTAAAAATTTACCCCCAGTCGCGTTACTTTTTCTCGCCAGCAGCCTGAGCTTCGCTGCGGATATCGATTTTCCAATCGGTTAGGCGAGCGGCGAGGCGGACGTTTTGACCACCCTTGCCAATTGCCAGTGAGAGCTGGTTATCAGGCACGATGACGAAGGCGTGGTTCTCTTCTTCACCCTGCTCATTTCGCTTGGTCGTGAGCTTGATGCTGTTGACCTTGGCGGGCGAGAGGGCATCGGTGATGAACTTTCGAGCATCATCGGACCACTGCACCACGTCGATTTTCTCGTCGTACAGCTCGTCCACAATGGCCTGCACGCGAGCGCCGCGGGGACCAATGCAGGCGCCGATGGGATCGACTCGCTCGTCGGTCGTCGAAACGGCAATCTTGCTTCGCTGACCGGGCTCCCGGGCAACCGACTGGATTTCCACGATGCCCTGGGCGATCTCGGGGACTTCCAGTTCGAACAGCTTTCGAAGCAGGTTCGGGTGGGTGCGACTGACAACAACGCGCAGACGGCGACTGGAGTCGTCTACCTTGTAAACGTACACCTTGATGCGGTCATTCTGGCGGTAGGGCTCGGTTGGAACTTGCTCACGACGCGGAAGTTCGGCCTCGAGTTTGTTGACGTTGATGTAGACGCTGGAGCCCTCGCGGCGGCTTACGACGCCAGTAACCACGTCTCCAAGCTTTTCTGTGAAAACGGATTGAACACGGGTTCGTTCACTTTCGCGGAGCTTTTGTTGGAGCACCTGCTTGGTGGTTTGAGCCGCAATGCGTCCGAAATCGAGCGGATTTACCGGTACGTACAGGAAGTCGCCAATTTCGATGTTGGCTTGTTTCTTGCGGGCTTCCGTGATTTCGATCTGTCGCTTGGGATCAGTCAGGGTGGCGACGACTTCCTTTCCGACGGCGGCGGTGAGCGGTGACAAAGTGATTTTGACCGTAATGTCTCCCTCTTTCGCTTCGCGGGCCCCGATAAACTGTTTGTAGGCGGCGGCCAGGGCCTCTTCCAGGTCCTCGCGTAGCTCTTCTACCGGCAGGTCTCGTTCCTGCGCGATAACCGTAAGTTGCTGCATGATGTCCATCGTCTGTTTCGCCTCCGTTAGTTTGGGTTAGAACAAAAAAGGGTGGCCTATAAGCCACCCCTCGTCGGTCGCTCCCAAATTGTTAGGGTAATTATACCGGCAATAGGCCAAATCCCATGACCATTGTTTTCACTCATCTCGAATTTTACGGCTACCACGGCGTGCCTGACGCAGAGCAAGAGGTAGGCCACCGATACCGGGTGTCGGCAAGGCTAGAACAGGGTGAGTGCAAGGCAGAAACCTCGGATCAAATCTCAGAAACAATCGACTACGCGGCCGCCGCCAAGGTGATCGTTGAGTTGGGCACAGGAACTCAGTTCCGAACATTGGAGCGATTGGCAAGAGAAATGGCGGACGAAATGTTGCGAGTATTCGCTTCCCTCTCGGCGGTAGAAATTTCGGTTTCAAAGATTGCGCCGCCGATGCCGTTCATCTTAGAGTCCGTCGGAGTCACGTTAAGTATTAGCCGGAAAGGCTAAACACGAGGACTTTCCTGATGGCGAGAGATGACTCCCGGTACCATCTTGGGAATGGAACGGATACTGCTGGCGGCCCCGAGAGGATTTTGTGCGGGAGTGTCCTACGCCATCGAAGTGGTCTCGCTGGCGCTGAAGATTCACGGAGCCCCAGTTTACGTACGACATGCCATCGTTCACAACGAGCACGTCGTGCGAAATTTTGAATCGCAGGGCGTGGTGTTTGTCGAAGAGATTTCCGATATTCCCGAAGGCAACGTGGTGGTCTACAGCGCACACGGCGTGTCGCCCGCAGTCCGGCGAGAAGCCGCGAACCGCAAATTACAGATCATCGATGCGACCTGCCCTTTGGTAACCAAGGTGCACAACGAGGCCAAGCACTACGCGGCGAAGGGATACGACATTTTGTATATCGGTCACGCAGGACACGTCGAGGCAGAAGGAGTGATGGGTGAGGTTCCCGACCGCATGATTCTGGTGGAAAATCCCGAAGATGCCGAGGCGGTTCAGGTGCCGGTCACCGAAAAACTAGCCGTACTGAGCCAAACAACCTTGAGCGTTGATGAAGTCATGGCTACCATGGCCGTCCTTGAGCGGCGATTTCCGCAGATTTCTCATCCGCCGAAAGGTGATATTTGCTACGCCACCACCAACCGACAGCAAGCTATCCGCGAGATGGTATTGCTTTGCGATTTGGTGTTGGTAGTGGGTTCGACAACCAGCAGCAACTCCAACCGGTTGCGTGAGGTCGCCGAATTGATGGGCAAACCCAGTTTCCTGTTGCTTTCCCCGGAGGAGATTCAGGATGCGTGGAGAAACGAGTTTCCGGTAATCGGCATTTCGAGCGGGGCTTCGACACCGGAAGAGTCGGTGGAAGCGATTGTCGGGTCGCTACTGTTTGGACAAGAAAATGTCCCCGTGGAGGTCTTTGAAACCATCCGCGAGGACGTCACTTTCCGGCCGTCGCGAGATTTGATCAATCTCGCAATGGCTAAGTAAATTAGATCAGATTTCGTATCGCTTAGGTCCGGAATCGTCGGATCCGGCGGCGATTCGCTTAACGAACGTCACCAGTTCCATCGGGTTGAACGGCTTGGTGAGGTACATGTCCGCGCCGTAGTGATAGCCTTCAAAAACGTCCTTATCCTGCGCCTTTGCGGTGAGCATGATGACGGGTAGATTTTCCGTCTCGGAGTCCCGCCGAATGTTCTTCAAAACTTCGAAGCCGTCCATGTACGGCATCATTACGTCGAGAACTACCAAATTCGGCTTTTCAGAGCGGACTTTTTCGAGTCCCTCCTTACCATCAAAGGCCGTCACCACGGTATATCCTTGGCGCTCCAGGTTCACCTGAATCAACCGGACGATATGCCGCTCGTCATCACAAACCAAAACCTTCAACGCCATGTGTTGTATGCCTCCCCCGAAGGGACCGGAAGCATCCTACCCGATGCTGACGTTTCCGACAAGGGGGCATGCTCTCATGGCGTGCATCGCGTCACAATATACGCATGGCATACGCATGGGATCCAGGGACGGATCCGCTCGACATCCTTGCTCACTTGGGTGAAGATGACCACCCGAATGGCGCGGTCATTCCGCCGATTTACCAGAATTCCCTTTTCGTATTCCCTAACACCGAGGGGTTACTGGGAGCCCTGGAAGGCAGTCCGCTCGCAAAGCCGGAACATTACAGTCGGCTTTCTAACCCGACGATGGACGTGGTCGAGCAAAAGATCGCGGCGTTGGAAGGATCGGACCAGTGTAAGGTCGTTGGTTCGGGCATGGCGGCCATTAGCAATGCGGTATTTAGCACCGTTAAAGCAGGTAGCCACGTTGTTTTGCCGGATACCACGTACGGCCCGGTTCGTAAGCTAATCGAGCAATATTTATCACGGTTCGGCGTATCCCACACCTACGTACACGGGGGCAGCGTGGATGAGATCATCGCAGTGACGCGGCCCGAAACCAGTCTGATCTATTTGGAATCTCCGACCAGCGCACTTTTCCGGCTGCAGGATATTCCGGCTATTACCGAATTCGCTCGAAGTCGCGGCATCAGCACAATTATCGATAATACTTACTCCACGCCGCTTTATCTACGGCCAATTGATCTGGGAGTTGACATTGTCTGTCACAGCGCCACCAAATACATGGGGGGACACAGCGACATTACGGCCGGGGCGATCTGCACCAGTGAAGAGCGGATGGAGCAGATGATGCGGTTTGAAGTGGGCCTGTTCGGAAATGCTCTGCACCCCATGTCGGCCTGGTTGCTCAACCGAGGTCTGCGAACGATGCCGCTGCGACTGACGCGTCACGAAGCGACGGCAAATACAGTCGCAGCTTGGGTGGAAGCACGTCCAGAAGTTTCCGTGGTGCACCACCTTTCGCTGGAATCCTTTGCTCAGCGCGACTTGTACCTAAAGATGTTCAAGGGTAGTACGGGCCTGTTCTCTTTTGAGCTCAAAACCGATAGTCGGGCGATTATTACCAAGTTCTGCGATGCGTTACAGATCTTCCAGAGAGGCATCAGTTGGGGTGGGCATGAGAGTTTGGTGGTACCCATCCACGCAAAACCAGCTGACTACGAGACGGCTCGCTGGGCGATTCGTCTTTACTGCGGCTTGGAAGCTCCCGAAACGCTGATCGCAGACCTCGAACGGGGATTTGCTACGCTGTCGGCATAAGAAATTGATGCACGAAGCCTCGGATTACGAGGCTTCCCTTTTCTAACCGGAAGTCGACTTAGGTTGCGCCGGGTTTTCGCCGTAATACATCGGCAGACCAATGTCGGCCAGTTTGGCCCACGGGAATCCGATGGGATCGCTCTTTCGTCCCCGTGGGACGGCGATGAATTCGTGGCTCACAATCTGACGGATTGGAAAACGACGACGAAGACCCTGGATGATGTTGTGAAGCACCTGGATTTGGGCGTCGGGATAGGGATCTTTGCCGTCGTTGAGATTTACCAATTCGATACCGATAGAAAAGTCGTTTACGTTTTGCCTTCCCAGCGCGTCAACGCTTTTACCTGCGTGCCAGGCGCGGTCGAACGTGCTGACGTTGAGGATAAAGCTTCCGTCTTTGCCGATGGAGTAGTGGGCAGAGACTTGGCTGGATTCGCGTTGAAATGCGCTGGTCGTCGTTTCCAGAGTCGGAATGACCGTGCTGTGAATAACGATGGTATCAACCACCGCATTGGCAGGGCGAGGGCCAAAATTTGGCGACTGAATCCACCAAAATTTGTTGTAGCCAGGCTCGTGCCATGGGCTGGGCATCGGATCGCGCGGGTCCGGGATCTGGGATCCCATTACTTGCGCGAAGAGGGCAAAACCGGCAATCAGCACGGGCCTATTCTACACAGTTGCCCTTCTAGACACGGATCGTAACGTCAACCAATGTCGTAGTCATTCCCAATAGAACCAAGAATGGAACGACGGGAAGGAAGGTTGGCATGGCAATCCCAGTAATGGCTAATACTCCAGCCAACGCAATCAATCCACCGACACGCGGGTCGATCTGGTGGAGTCGGCGAAGCTGATGCCGGAGGAAACGGAAACCGACCAGGGCTACCGCAATGACCGCGAACCCAGCAATTATCCATTCTGGACTAGAGACGCGACCAATTACCGACGCTAAATTGAGAGCTTGGGGGTCCCAGTAATTCGCATAAAGTTCGTGCCGAGAGAAAACGTAACCGTGACCAATGCCCTTTACGAATGGCATCCCTATTGCCAAGATCCAAAGGACGATTGGCGGTATCCACCGCTCTCCGCAAGCAATTGCCGTGAAGACCAAGCCGATCAGCACCGATGGCGCGAC
Source organism: Fimbriimonadaceae bacterium (assembly GCA_947447315.1). GTDB lineage: Bacteria > Armatimonadota > Fimbriimonadia > Fimbriimonadales > Fimbriimonadaceae > Fimbriimonas. The sequence continues at coordinate 1,829 of CANFJD010000034.1, read as the reverse complement.
TCCCGCCAGACAGAACGGGTCCGAAATCGGTAGGAGAATAAATGCCATCGCGGCTAATCGCACCAACCAAGGGCCGGTCGCACTTTCACGGGGAATACTGCCGGCCAGACCGCCGAGGTAACCGATTGCAATGCCAAGGCTGACGCCGCCACCAGTTGTGAATACCGGCGACACGGGGCCGTAAATCACCTCACCCGTTATTGAGGCAACAAAACCAACGGCATAGGTGGCAAGCAAGGTGTTATTCCCGAATAGTCGGCGAACGCCGTGGGTTAGCAAGACCAATATGAGCAGAGATAGAATCAGCCATCCACTTACCAAATCTCGGCCTAACCAACGACACGCCCACCCACATTGGAGTAGGGCGGCAGGAACCAGCAGTGAGATCGCGGCAAGTTCCTGTCGCCAGAAAACTCTACGTTCCTCGACGACGGACCAGGTCGCGGCAGCGAGCCCAATTAACATGATAACGAAGCCAACACCAACGGCGACGCGGGCGGGTCCATAGGCAAAAGCTATCCAACGGCGAGGGGTTTTCCAGGGCTCAACCACAGTAGTGCGAACGGGTTCAGCCATCAGAAGCGGTAGGAGATCCGTAGCCGCTAGATAACCGTCCGCACCTTTTGTCGGGGCGGCCACCGCCAAATTTTCCCATCCGGGCCCTCGCAGCCAAAGGTGCGAAAAATGCCCTGGCATCAATGGTGGATATTCAACCACCAACAACCGATTTGCCCCTCGACGAGCGATCCGTTCCACATCATCCCAGTTTTTAGCTTCCGTAACGTAGATGCCTTCCGTCAGGAGCGATTGAGTGCTACCGATCGACTCGACGGTGGAGAACCTTGGATCGGCCGCGACCGTCAGCGCGAGGGTCGATACGGCTCCGTTTGCATCTTCAAGAGCGATAATGCGTTTTTCACCCAAACGTTTGGACAGTGCCACGGCATAACCTCGCCGTTGAAGATCGGCGAGCCCGCGTGATCGCCAATAATGCGGGAGGGTCGGTCGGAATGCAAAGTTTCGCTCCGCACCTTCCCAGTCGATCCCGGAAGGGATCGAAAGGAGGCGGTTTAGCCCATCACCGGCGGCAGGAGTAGCCCATTGAACCCAATTGGGCTGATCGTCAATTTCGAGTGGGATGCGCGGTCCCGCGTTTGCCGGATTGATAAATACGATGACCGAGGCCGCCCGGGCAACGGCTAGGACAGTGATCCAAAGGGCGACTGTCCACCAAATCCTCATTTTTAGCCACTTAGCTGCCGTAGAGCTAACTCGAGGATCACCTCAGCTCGAATATTGTCCATGTTGTCCCCTGGCGATTGAATAGCAACATGCTTTCCATAATTGTGCCCCCACTTTTCGATGGGGGTAGGGCCAAAAATTGTAAGCGAGGGACAATCGACCGCGGCGGCCATATGCATCAGTCCCGTATCGCCGCCGATCATGAGATTCAGATTTGCGAGCACGCCAAGTGTCTCAGAAATGCTAGTTTTCCCAATAAGGTCCACGGCATCTCCATTGGTCGCCTCAATAATTGGCTCGGCATATTGCGACTCATCCTTGCCGCCCAGAAGGCACAGCTTATAGCCTGCGGCGGTCAATCGTTTACTTAGTTCGACACAGGTGGGAATGGGAATCTGCTTGGCCCCAAATCTTGCTCCGGGCTGCAAACCAACCATGGCATTGCCCACTAATTCCGCCCCCCGTTGACGTTGATGATCGGTGACGGAGAACGTCGGCACTTTACCATCGGCGCTCACGCCAAGGGCCCGAATGAGGTCCAAAGAACTTTGCGATTCGAACTCCCCCTGATCGTAGGGGATTGCATG
>CANFJD010000033.1 GCA_947447315.1 Fimbriimonadaceae bacterium | reverse complement strand
CACTCCCGCCAGCCGTCTACGCGCGGCTTCTGGGGGAAAAGATTCAGCGACACGATGTGCAGGTTTGGCTGGTCAATACGGGTTGGACCGGCGGCAAGTACGGGACCGGAAGCCGAATCAAGCTGGCCCATACCCGGGCGCTGTTGCATAGCGCGTTCTCCGGGGCAATTGGAGATGGAGGGTTCGCGGTGGAACCCTACTTTGGCCTAGAGATTCCTAAAGCGTGCCCCGGCGTACCCATCGAAATCCTAAATCCTGCCACTACTTGGGCGAACGCTGAGGACTACCAAATCGAGGCAACGCGTCTCCGCCAACAGTTCGATGCAAATTTTGAAAAATATAGCTAAAACCCATTTAGAAATGTCAGTTCCCGGGCTAGAATAGCCGTTCATGCGCTACTTCGTGATTGGGGATGATGGACAAAAGTACGGGCCGGCCGATGTGGCCACGCTGAACTCTTGGATCACGGAGGGACGCTTACTTGCAACCACGCTATTGGAGCACGAAGCTACTGGCGAGCGGGTCGCCGCTCAGGCGACACCGGGACTCGTATTTGCGGCAGTCGGCATTCCAACTCCCGCTGCCTCAGGGTACGTCGCCCCGAGTAGCCAACGGCCAGGTGACCAGCCCGGTGGTTACGTGGCTTATCCCCGAGCTGGGGTTCCCGGCGCCGGACCACAGGTAGTACCGAAAGGATTCAATTGGGGTGCATTTGTCTTTGGTTGGATCTGGGGTCTAAATCATCGAAAACCAATTCTCCTCGGACTCCTAGTCCTAAATCTGGTAGGCCGCGTCGTGCCGTTCTTAAGCCTCGTGACCCTTGGCGTGCTGATCTGGGTCGGATTTCAAGGAAATCAGTGGGCGTGGGACAGCGGACGCTTTTCCAGCATCTCCGAGATGATCGATTGCCAAAACGTGTGGAAAAAATGGGCGATCGGGTTCTTGGTTGTGGTCTTACTGCTTGTCGCCTTAGCAATCATCCTCCCGGTGATTGCGATTGCAAGCGGCGCCAGAAAATAAAGGCAATCTAGTAAAAATCGATGCATCGAGTACCGTATGAGAATGCGGTACTACGTCATTGCTCCGGACGGGGCGAGATACGGTCCCGCTGACCTCGGCTTGCTCAATCGCTGGATCGCCGAGGGGCGGCTATTTCCCCATACACCTTTAATTTTTGAAGCGACGGGGGAATCGTGCCTGGCGGGAGAGGTGCCGGGATTAGGTTTTGCCCTACCCCCGGTGGCATCGCCGATGATGAATCCCTCCGGCCGGCCGTTTCAGCAACCCTTCGTGGAACAGCCTTTCGCCGCCTATCCCCGCGCGGTGCCGTACCCGACGGACAATGGTTCAAGTGACCTCACCCGCGCCTGGGTGATGTTTGGCCTGGGATTGACTTGTTGTTCGGTCACCTTCATTAGTGGTTTCTTAGCTGCCCAAAGCGCCCGACGAAAAGGGCACCACGGAGCTCCCATGGCGATGATGGCGAATGCTGTGGTCGGCGGCATCACCATCATCGTTTTCATTTGGTTTATGGCATGGGTCCTGGGTTCGGGACTGAACCTTTAGCGGCGACCGATTGAGAATAAGCGACTTCCGAATCGCACCACGCGATCGGCCAGTTCCAGCACGTAATCATCGGAGTGATCATGCATCGCATGGTTCATCGGATCTTCGTACATGTGGTCGGCGCCCACCGCGAGGGCATGGTTCAGATTCACCGCCGTGGTCGCCCGTGGTTCAAATCGAGGCAATTTTTCATCGATGGTGGCCAAGTAGTACGAGACCACGGCGTGATTTGTGGAACTCTGCACCAGATACTCCGGTACCGCTTGCTCGTAGCGGTCATTCTGAGTGTGCCAGGCGAAACCATAGTTTGCCTTGGGTCCACCCTCCACGGTGAAGTATGCGGGGACACCCGCCCAGGCGAATGGAGCATGATCGCTTGATCCACCCCCATCGTAGGCTGGCTTCACGGAAAATGTCTGCGGCATGTCGGGAAATGCAGCCACGGTCGGGGCAAAGGCGGCTTCCATAATCGATTTCTGACCGGCGATGCCATTGTAGCCCGATTGGTAGCCACTGCCGCCATCATCGTTGAGTACGGCGACGATTTTGCCGAGTTCGTCTTTGTGAGTCTCCACGTAACCACGCGAACCAAGCAGTCCCTGCTCCTCCCCGCTCCACAGAATGAACCGAATCGTACGGCGGGGCTGAACCTTGGCCGCGCGCAGGATGCGGGCAGCTTCAATCGTCACGCTGCTGCCGGTGCCATTGTCGCAGGCTCCCTGACTGCCCGGGCTGTTCCAGCTATCTAGGTGACCGCAGATGATGACGACTTCGTCCTTCAGGTCGGTACCTGGGATTTCGGCGACGACATTATATTGCGGCACGGGATCGCGATACCACATGTTTTCGGCGTCGATCTCGACGACCGGATTTCGACCAAAGTCGATGTTGCGGACGATCCGATCGTAGTCTGATTTGCGGACGGCGACTTGCACCTGGGTCGGGCGCTTGTCGAATGTCTTGCCGCGCCAGTTGCCGTGGCTGTAGACTCGCTCGTCCTTTTGGCTGTATATCCGGCCCGCTATTCCCGCCGCATCTACAGCTAAGTCTAAATCCGTGCCAGCCTCGCTTGGTCCCCGTACATCTACGACTTTCGGCATCACGACCCAAGCTCCCTTAAGTGCGTCTTTCTGGGCCGCTACGGCGGCCAGATCCTCCGGCATTTTTACCGCCGGACCGCGGACGAGGCCATTGGTTCCCGGGGCGTAGTTGGGCGTGGAGAACTGAAATTCACTAACAAACGGCGTTACCATGCGACCAAATTGTCGTTGGCCACGCTCGAAGCCGAAAGGAGTTTCACCCCACTTTTCCAGGTGGACATTTTGGCAGCCGTACCGTTTGAACTGGCCCATCGCCCACTGCTGCGCCCTTGCCAATTGCGGAGATCCGGTCACGCGTGGTCCAATATTGGTGAGTCCGCGCAGGGTTTTCATCACCTGGTTGTGTTCTTTGCCTTCCGCTACAATTCGGGCAGTGTCTTCTGGAGTTGGACCACCAGCGGCAGAAGCCGTCGCCATCAAAGCCAGGGATAGCGGAACGAGAAGCAAAATTCGGCCTGGGCTCACGGAAAGTGGGCGAAGGTTCCCCATGCCTTAACTTTAACCCACATTTGACGAATTGAGTGAAAAAGGCTGTACCATAGATGGATGCGCGTTATCGCCTGCCTCGCGGCAACTTCAATTTTGCTCATCGGTGCCCTCACCGGATGTGCCAGCGACCCCAAAGCCGCATTGGTAGGTAGTTACAAAGCCGATGTCAACACCTTGGTAGTGCCCGCCGCGGCCAAGCCAATGGAAAAGATGTTGAAAGACGTGGTGGGCAAGATGGAGCTTAAGCTGAGTGCCGATGACTCCTTCTCATTCGGTGGTGGCCCCGGTCAATCGCTCACCGGCAAGTGGAAATTTGACGAAAAGACCGTCACCTTAACCCCAGATAAGAACCAAGCTGGAGCAAAGGAAGTAAAGCTCAATCTCAGCGCTGACAAGAAGACCCTGACGCTGGAACAAGAGAATCCGGCCGGCAAAATGTCGTTGGGATTGGTTAAGACCAGCTAAAGGTCCCGCCTTGTCGAGACGGCGAACGACGCTTGGTCGGTCGCCGTCCGAACAGTCATGAATAAGAAAGCAATTGGGATCGGGGCGCTGGCATTGCTCGTCCTGGTGGGGATTCGCGTTGGGATGGACCTCTCCAGCCGGCAAGACGACCGACAATTGATTCGCCAGGCGCTTGCCTCGGCCACGGAGTCTAGCAAAGCTGGCCAACCGGGAGGCGCGCTCGACCTACTGAGCAAGAACCTCACGATGAACTCGGAATCGATGCCGGTGGATCGTCAAACGGTCGCAAAATTTATCCGCGATCAGAAGCCGGTGGTGGAGGTGGACAAAGTGGAGCCCCAGATTATTGGTGAGGAAGGGCGGGTGATCACCCCGGTGAGTCTCAGTCTAGGAATATTCGGCGAGAAGACATTGCCGAACGTCACGATGATTTTCGCCAAAGAGGACGACCGACTCTACGGGATTATTCCAGTAAAGAAATGGAGAATGACGGAGATCCGGGTTCCGCAGGAATCCTGGACCTCCCTCATCAACTAACTTTACTTGAGGATATTCAGATCAATCTTACTGGGATGCTTGCGGTCCCGTAAGATCGACACCTTCGCGGAGATGTAGTCCGCATCGTTCGCGTCCTGAATGTGAAGGAACTGGTTCGGATTGCGATCAATGAGCGGGAACATGTACGGCTGAACGATCACCATAAGGCGATGTCCCTTGCGGACGGTGTGGAACCAGTCGTTGAGGGTGAACTTCACTCGGGTGGGTTCGCCGGGACGGAAGGGCTCGGGCTTCGAGAGGTTGTTTCGGAACTTGCCGCGCATCACTTCGAAGCGAACCAGTTGCTGATAGTTAGCCATGCTGGCGCCTTTGGCCGATTTCTCCGTAGCGTCGCTTGGCCAAACGTCCACCAACTTCACAATGAAGTCGCCATCGGTACCGGTAGTGGTGGCCCATAGATCGGCGGTGATGCCTCCGGCAAATGTTGTGTTATCGGTGAAGGCGGGCGACGTATAAGAAACCACGTCGGGGCGATTGGCCAGGAAACGCTGATCGTCGATCATGTATTCCCGGGTGCGGCGATTGGAGGTCGGGTCGGCTAGGTACGGGGTTGGATTAGTAGGATCAGCGGTGTATGCGTCGGCGCCATCACTTTTTGGTTTTTCAGTTGCCAGTGAGTTTTGTTCACCAAAGAAGAACGATGTTGATTTCAGACCTTTCGGTGGCCATTCGCGGAATGCCTTCCACTCGTAGGCACCGGTATCGAAAACGGTCGCTTCGTTAGGAGCATCTACCGCCTGATTGCGAAGGAATTTCTCGAAGAATGGCAGTTCAACGCGCTCTTGGAACCATGTAGAGGTCGGCATTCCAAAATCAAGGTCGCCGAAGGTGCGTCCGGTCGGGCCAGCCCACATGCCGTGATACCAAGGCCCCATCACCAGCGCGTTGTAGATTCCACGATTCTGCTTTTCGTTCGCCTTATACAGATTCAGAGCGCCCCACATATCCTCGGCATCGAACCATCCGCCGACGGTGAGGACGGCGCACTTGACGCCCGTGCTGTGGTCGGGCAGCGCACGGTCTTTCCAAAAGTCATCGTACGTGTCGTGGGAGATGAGTTCGTTCCAGAACGAGACCCGCCCCTTGAGGTGCTGCGGATCAAAATTCTTGAGCGCACCGGTTTTGAGGAAGAAATCGTAGGCTCCCGCAGTCCGCTCAATGGGAAAAGGCGATTCTCCGCCGGTGGGTGACGGAGCGGGGCGAGGTTGACCAAACCCACGCAGGAAGTCGAACCCATCCTGCAAAAACAGCGCGCCATTGTGGCGGAAGTCATCGCCCACGAACCAGTTGCTGACGGGAGCCTGGGGCGAGATAGCTTTCAGGGCCGGGTGCGAATTTACGCCCCCCGCCCCGGCGTAAAACCCCGGATAGCTGATGCCCCACATTCCCACATTTCCGTTGTTTTTGCGGACATTTTTGACAAGAAAATCAACTGTGTCGTAGGCATCCGTCGCTTCGTCAATCCCCTTCTGGCCCCTCTTCAGCATGGGGCGGACGTTAACGAATTCCCCCTCACTCATGTACTTACCGCGAACATCTTGGTAGGCGAAAATGTATCCGTTCTTCTTCAGCTCTGGACTTCCACGGAAACCGCCTTTGTAGGCGTCGGGACCGTAGGGTCCGGCACTATATCCGGTACGTTCCAACAGAATTGGCCCGGCTTCTGGCTGAACCTTGGGTACGTACACCGCCGTGTAGAGCTTTACTCCGTCCCGCATGGGGATCATGTATTCGAATTTATCGTAGTTCTGCCGTACGCCAGTAGGCGCGGCGGCTCCCTGCGTAGTAAGAACAAATAGGGCGGCTATACTGAGAGCGGGCATTGGCTCTCACTTTAACACAGGAAACCAAGAATTCATGGCGCAACACCTCACCGAATTTGGCTTCACCGCTTTGGAAAGCGAGATTTACGTGTTTTTGTTGGGAGAAAGCCCGGCTACGGGTTATCGAATTGCACAAGCGATCAACAAACCCGCGGCAAATGTTTACAAAGCCATTCAGTCTTTGGAAGCTAAGGGAGCCGTTTCCACCGAGAATGAGGGCATCAAATCCGTTCGACCGGTGCCATCGGCTGATCTGGTGAAACGATTTGAGCGCGACTTCAAGAAACGTCTGGCGCAGGTTGAAAAATCACTCAGCGGGTTCAAAGAAGCCCCTGTCGATGACAGTGTGTTGACCCTGAAGAGTGAGCCCGCATGCATCGGCTATGCAATGAGATTGATTCTCTCCGCCAAGAAATCGGCGGCTATCATTTGCGATCCCTCTCAGGCGGAGGAATTAGAAGAAGCAATTGCCCAAGCCGAGGCTAATGGCGTAAGAATTCAGCTGTGGGAACGGCCGGGCGGGGTGTTGCGGGTCGGCGTGGACCATCGCTATAGCCTAACGGCCGGCCACGACGCATCGGGTTACACCGGCTACTTTAGCCACCATCCGGTTCTCGGTGCCAGCATTCATGACGGCGTCGCCAGCGAAATCGCCGTTTCTCAGATTCAGACAGAGATTGAACAATCGGGTGGCGGCAAGCGATTCAGCCGCATTTTGAGTGAGTTGATCTAAGGTCCATCTATGAGTTCCGGACACTCTTTCAAAGCACGGGTGGCGCGGGTCCCTCTCAAGGATCGCCTCGTTGCGCCCGTAGTTGCGTTCACCGAAAACGAAGCTACCGGCGGGCTGTTGTTGATGGCGACGTCGGTGGTGGCTCTCCTATGGGCAAACCTAGGGGCGCCACATTCCTACCACGATTTCTGGAACACAAAGCTGCAGTTGGCTTTCGGGGATTCGGTGGGCAAGATGTCGCTGCACCACTTTATCAACGATGGCTTCATGGCCCTGTTCTTCCTGTTGGTTGGCCTGGAGATAAAGCGCGAATTCTTGATCGGCGAACTCCGAGACCTCCGTAAAGCGAGCTTATCGGTTTTTGCCGCGATCGGCGGCATGCTGGTTCCGGCCGGAATCTTTCTGATCCTCAATATGCGCGGCGGGGACCCTCGCGGGGCGGGGGTGCCGATGGCCACCGACATTGCCTTTTCGCTGGGCGTCTTGGCGCTACTGGGGCCACGGTGTCCGGTGGCGTTGAAGGTTTTCTTAGCCGCCGTGGCGATTGTTGATGATCTGGGAGCGGTGATTGTGATCGCCATTTTCTACAGCACGGGAATTCAGCTGCCGATGCTGGGCGGCATGGCCCTGTGTATGGTTGCCCTGATCGGTTTGAACCGATTGGGAGTTCGCATGCTTCTTCCCTACCTGGCCATCGGCGTGCTCCTGTGGTGGTTCACCCTTCTTTCCGGCGTCCACGCGACGGTGGCAGGAGTTCTGCTGGCGATAACAATCCCGGTTCGAACCCACCTGTATCCAGAAGAATTTGCGGAGACAGCTCGGGCCGCCGTCCAGAACTTTGAGTCTTGGAATGCGGCCACGGACGAGGGCTACGTCACCGAGGGTCACCAAACGGCCGTAAGCGTCCTAGAATCGGCATGCGAGCGCGTACAGATGCCCTTGCAGCGGCTCGAAAACTTACTCGCCCCATGGATCACCTACTTGGTGCTTCCGATTTTTGCGCTGGCGAACGCGGGGATTGAGCTAGCGGGTGGAGCCGAAGCGTTTCGGGACCCAGTCGGTATCGGGATCATCGCCGGGCTGGCGATTGGTAAGCCGATCGGAGTGATTGGCGGGACGTTGCTGGCGATGAAACTATTGAAAGCGACTTTGCCCGAGGGAGTCACGCGGTCCATGCTGATTGGAGTTGGGTTGCTCACCGGCATCGGCTTTACGATGTCGCTGTTCATCTCGGAACTCGCCTTCATCAATGCCGCGAGGCACGAGGCGGCGAAGTTGGCGATTCTCAGCGTTTCGGTGCTGATGGGCGTACTTGGATACCTATGGCTTAGGCGGGCGTCTCCCGCACCGAGCTTAGCAGCTTGAGTGCCCGCGCCTTCTGGGTAGCGTGATCAACGATCGGTCGGGGATATCCCGACCCCATCGCTTCCAGAGGATTCCGAGCCCACGGATCGTGAATTGTCCGCGCGTCAAATCCTGCCAATTCGGGAATCCATTGACGAATAAATTCGCCCTTCTCATCGAATTTCTCGCTCTGGAGGAGCGGATTGAAGATTCTAAAATACGGCTGAGAGTCGGCGCCGGTGCTGGCGGCCCACTGCCAACCGCCGTTGTTACTCGCAAGTTCAAAGTCCAGGAGCTTCACCGCAAAGTAATGTTCTCCTTTCCGCCAATCTACAAGCAGATCTTTGGTGAGAAATGACGCTACGATCATGCGGAGCCGGTTGTGCATCCAGCCGGTTGCATTGAGGCAGCGCATCGCGGCATCAACAATCGGGTAGCCAGTCTGCCCGATGCACCACGCCTGGAAATGGGATTCCTCACCGGGCCACTCGAGGCCGTCGTACTCTGACTTGAAGGCGTGATTCACCACCGTCGGATGGTTGAATAGAATGTCCTGATAGAATTCCCGCCAAATAATTTCGGTCAGCCATTTCTCTCCCGCCACTCCGTGGGCTTGGGCCCGCCGCACGCATTCCCGTACAGAGATGGTTCCAAATCTCAGGTCCACACTTAGGCCGCTTGTACCGTCGGTGGCCGGGAAGTTTCGGTCCGATTCGTATCGCGACATCTTTGGTTCAAAGAATGCCAGCCGTTTCCGCGCCGCCGCCTCGCCGGGCTCCAGCCAAAGATCGGTCGGCTCGAATCCGTAGGTTTCAATCGGCTCAAGTGACGGCAATGCATCTTCAACGGGGGCTAATTTGGCATAAGCGATAGGCATCTCCGCGAGGTCAACCTCGGGAGCAAGTTGTTTACGCCAAGCCCTTGAATATGGCGTAAAGACCCTAAAATCACCCCCGGATTGTGTATGCAATTCACCCGGTTCACGAATAACGATATCCTTGACTAGCTCAAGCCGCTGCCGCTGACCCTTCAGCCGTTCTCCAACCTCACGATCTCGAGTTGTGGCATAGGGGTCGTAATCGCGACCGACGAAGACCGCATCCACGTCCAACTGACGAGCAATTCGAGGAATTTCCTCGGTTGGGTCGCCAAAGAGAACGACGAGACGCGATCCATGCTGGCGCAGAAACTTATCAATCTCCGCGAGCGAGCGATGGATGAAACAAACCCGATGATCACAACGATCGGGCAGCGCATCCAGAATGTAGCGATCAAAGACGAACGCGACACTAACTTGGTCGAAAGCATGCGTCGCGGCCGCGAGGGCGGCGTGGTCGCTCGTGCGCAAGTCGCGCCGTAACCAGACCACCGCGCGCCGAGAACTCGCCATCATGAGATTCTACGACGCGCAGTGCTTAACGTTTTAGGAATGGATTACGGCGCGTTTCCGGCCTTCTTAACAGTCAAGTTGCCCTTTGCGGTTTTCGCCTCAAATCGGAAAACCTCGCTCCCATCTTTCGGAGTGAATTGCAGCGCGAATCCGTCGGGAGTGGCCTTGCCCATATCCGTGATCAAGGCCTCTACCTTGCCCTCGTAGACGGTGGTGACGCCCTTTCGGATCACCCGCATTCGACCGCGAGCTTCCAGATTGGCAATGTTGTCGGTGACGGTCAATTTACCGGCGACCAAGTTTTGGTTTGCGGGTGATACGAGGATAGCCACTCCCAGCTTTTCGGCTTTCTTCGCCCACTCAAACTTTAGCTCTCCCACCAGAGCGACCTTTTTGTCCTTAACGATATTTTCGAATTTTAGCTCAGTCGTGGCCGTCTGACCGGCAACGGTGCTCAGCTTTGCGCCACCCACCACACTGTCCCGAGCGGGCGAGGATTGGGCTAACGTAACAGCAGCGGCAAACAGGATAGCGGCGACGAAACTAGACGCAACGTATTTGGTTTTCATGGCTTCTTCAGAACCTCAGATGGCGAAAACGTCTAGTCTTGGGAATTGTTCAAACTAGGTAAATGATTGAGCGAATGACATCACTTTTAACGATCTAAACCTGCAGGTCTGGCTCATTCCACTCGACCATACCCCTCAAATTTTGGTCGAAAAGCATCAAACTGGTACCCTAGAGGTATCCCCATGGCCAATAAACTCCCCGTTGTCGTCATCGTTGGCCGTCCGAATGTCGGTAAGAGCACCCTTTTTAACCGAGTGGTGGGTAAGCGAATGGCCGTTGTTGAAGACACACCGGGCATCACTCGGGACCGCCTTTACACCGAAGTGAGCTGGAACAAGCGAACGTTCCAACTCGTCGACACCGGCGGAATCGTGTTTGAGGAAGAGGATCCGCTCACCGAACAGATCCGGGTCCAGGCAAACGTGGCCCTCGAAGAGGCAGACGTCGTGCTATTTCTCACGGACGCCATGGCGGGAGTTACTGCCGACGACATTGATCTCGCGAACCAATTGCGTGGGGTTAAGAAGCCAATCTTCGTAACCGTCACCAAGAGCGACCACCCGAACCGGGATGCCAACGCGAACGAATTCTATGCGCTGGGCCTCGGTGAGGTGTATCCGGTTTCGGGACTGCACGGTCGCGGAGTCGCCGACGTTTTAGACGAAATTGTCAAGGTACTTCCTCCCGAGTCCGAAGAACCGATTGAAGCGAACGAAGAGATTAAGGTGGCGATTGTGGGGCGGCCCAACGTGGGCAAGTCCAGCATGATCAACGCATTCACGGGCGAGACCCGGATGATCGTTTCGGATATTGCGGGTACGACTCGTGATGCGGTGGACACTTTGCTGGAGTATCAGGGCGAATCCTTCCGACTGATCGATACGGCGGGTATCCGTCGTCGCGGCAAGATCCAAGGAACCGTGGAGTACTACATGGTGGACCGAGCCGTCCGAGCCGTCGAAAAGTGCGATTGCGTGCTGGTCATCGTGGACGGGAAAGAAGGCTTGACCGACGGTGACAAGCGGGCCATGAAGATGGCACACGACTGCGGAAAGGCCTGCGTATTCGCCATCAATAAGTGGGATTTGGTAGAGCCACCCGACGGCATGCCGCGCAAGCAAACCCTGATCAAGAAAGACTTCATCAAGGTGATCAAGAACGAGATCCCCGAGTTGGCTTACGCGACGGCCGCGTTTACCAGCGCGAAGGAATCGGCGGGATTGGAGCCTGTTCTGGAAGAGATCACCAAAGCCGTGGAGAGCTACAACTTCCGGATTTCCACGGGTCAGCTCAACCGGATTATTCAGGATGCGACGTTCGCTCGTCCTTACAGCAGCAAGGGCAAGCGCCTGAAGGTGTATTACTGCACCCAGGTGGCGACGTGTCCGCCGACGTTTGCGCTGTTTGTGAACGAGCCGGAGCTGTTGCACTTTAGCTACCAGCGGTACCTGATGAACAAGCTGCGCGAGGCGTTCCCAATGGCAGGCGCCCCGATTCGGATGATCGCCAAGGCATCGCACAAAGATCGCGAGAAGAAGTAGCGTTGCGGCTCAGCGACGATCACGTGACGTTTAGCTGGGAAAACGGGCTTATATCGGTTAGCTCGGCCTGGCTAGACGTTCGATTTTCAGAGCCGTTGCCGGATCACTATCACCAGGAATGTCTTTCGCTGGCGGCAGATGGACACGGTTCTCGCACTCTACAGACTGAGAACGGCACGGTGACGGTAACTCTCGTGATGGCGAAAAAGGGGGAACTGCACGTATCCATCCGCCTTCAGCAGCCACCCGATTTACTAAACGAGGTGAGGTTATTTTTCAATCGACCGCAGTCGTTGCTTGCCGAGCTATTTGCCAATCTAAAGATGTCGCGAATCGCGACCGAGACGGTGGCGGATACGCGGAAGCGAGACGATCGTGTTACGAACTCCGGATCGCCTGAATGTGAATAAACTGGCGCGGTGCAGTTTGAAATTCACGAGGACATTCGGCAGGCTTGGACGCCGCCGAGTGAGTGGTACCGGTCGGAAGATAGCTTTCGGGCCACGAAAGAGCGGGTGTTTGCCCGGAGTTGGCAGTGGATCACTGATGACGAACCGCTGAAGGCGCCTGGATCGGTGATGCCGTTCACCTTGCTCAACGGACTGCTCAACGAACCACTGCTCTTCACCCGCGACCGCGACGATACGTTGCACTGCCTGAGCAATGTGTGCACCCACCGAGGAAATCTGGTCTGCGAGGGGGCGACGGTGGCGAACTCTTTACGCTGTCGATACCACGGCCGACGGTTTGGGCTGGACGGATCATTTCAGTACATGCCAGAGTTTGAAGGCGTCTGCGGGTTTCCAGGCGTGACCGATCATTTGCCCGGGGCACCGTGGGGACAATGGGCTAACCACCTGTTTGTGGGGGTCGCGCCACCCCTGCCACTAGCTGATTGGATTCGCCCAATGACGGATCGGGTTGGCTTTTTACCGCTCGCGGACTTTCGGCACGCACCTGAATTTGGCCGCGAGTATCTAGTCAGAGGTCACTGGGCGCTTTACGTCGATAACTACTTGGAGGGATTCCATATTCCGTACATTCATGCGGCGCTCAACGATACGCTGAATTACGGAGACTATTCCACCGAGCTTTTCCGTTACGGAAATCTTCAGTTAGGGATAGGAAAAGAGGGTGAATCTTGCTTTAATCTCCCGACCAATCACCAGGATTTCGGAAAGAATGTGAGCGCCTACTACTTTTGGATTTTCCCGAATTTGATGTTCAACTTTTATCCGTGGGGACTCAGCATCAACGTGGTGCGTCCCATTTCGCCGGATGTCACCAAGGTGAAGTTCATTCCTTACGTGTGGCGACCTGAGTTGCGGGACATCGGAGCCGGGGGAGACTTGGACCGGGTGGAACGAGAGGACGAAGCCGTCATTGAGTTGGTCCAGAGGGGAATCCAGTCCCGGTTTTACAATCGGGGTCGATATGCCCCGATCCGCGAATTGGGAACGCACCAATTCCACCGGCTGCTGGCGGAATTTTTGGCGGACTAAGATGCGCGGTAAGGCGTATGACGTTCCATCCAAACCTCGGGACGGGCGACCGGCTTCCAGCCGTACTTTTCGTATAGCCACGGCGCGGTGCTGGTGGCGAGCATCCAGCGGCGGAGTCCTTGCAGGTCTGGATGCTGGTCGACCGATTCTAGAAGTCGGTGGGCGAGTCCTTGGCCCCGTAGCTCCGCATCCACGTAGACATCGCAGAGCCAAGCGAAGGTAGCGCGATCGGAAACCACCCGAGCATAGCCCCGTTGCTTGCCATCGGTATCTAAGAGCGTGAAGTTCAGTGAATTTTCCACCGACCGCTCCACAATTTCACGCGAAATACCCCTCGCCCACCCGCTTTCTTGGTCTAGAAATTGGTGAAGGCGCTCCCGATCGACATCCGCCAATCGGGTGCTGACAGTGAAATCTGGCATCAGTGGCGGAAATGACGGACGCCGGTGAAGCACATCGCGATGCCGAGCTCGTTGGCCCGAGCGATGACATCGGCATCCTTGACCGACCCACCGGGCTGGACAATGGCGCGGATGCCAGCCGCGGCAGCGGCTTCCACCGAGTCGGGGAATGGGAAAAAAGCATCGCTGGCGAGGGCGCATTGACTGGCCAAATCACCGGCCTGGTCGAGGGCTAAACGCACGCTCTGCACGCGGTTCATTTGACCGGCGCCAACACCCAGAAGCCGAGAATCGGTTCCCACCACAATCGCGTTAGATTTCACGTGGGGGATCACCTTCCACATCAAGCGCATGGCCGCCATTTGTTCTGGCGTCGGAGCCAAGGTGGTAACTGTTTGCCATTCATCGCCGGGATCTTCATCGATATCCTGAATGAGCGCCCCACCGCGCAGTCCTTTCACCATAAATGTCTTTTCGCTGGACAAGGTGGGAGCAGTCAGAATCCGAACTTCCTGTCGCCAGCCCTTCCCGGTGCGGAACAGATCGAGAGCGTCGGTCGTGACTGCTTTCGCGATGATGACGTCGAGTTTGTTACCCTTCTCCGTGAGAACCTGCGCGGTTTCAAGATCAAGCGTGCCGTTGAAGGCAACGACGCCACCGAAAGCAGAGATCGGATCCGCATCGCGGGCGAGACGGAAAGCTTCGGCAAAAGTGGCAGCGATAGCCGCACCGCATGGGTTACCGTGCTTGGTGATCGCGCAAGCCACGTCCGGAAGGTCGTTGACTAGCTCCCAGGCTCCGTCGGCATCATTCCAGTTGTTGTATCCCAGCGGAATTCCCCACACTTGATCCGCGCGGAGCAAACCAGGTTGCCCGAGAGGATCGAGATAGAGTGCCCCCGTCTGATGCGGATTTTCACCGCGCCGGAACGGCTGAACTCGTCGGTAGCCGAGCGTAAGCGTGTCGGTATACATTTCCTCGCCCGCCACATCAGTCAGGTAGCGCGCGATCATGCTGTCGTAAAAGGCCGTGTGCCGGTACGCCTTTGCCGCTAGTTGAACCTTGAGAGTATCACTTCCCCCCTGACGGAGCGCCTCCAACACGCGATCATAGTCGCCTGGATCGGTCACGACGTAGACGTTGGGATGATTTTTTGCCGCTGCCCGAATCATCGCCGGGCCGCCAATGTCAATCGACTCAATCGCTTCCGAAAACTTGTGCTCACCGGTCACAGTTTCTTCGAAGGCGTAGAGATTTACCACGAGAATTTCGATCGGCGCGATCCCCGCCGCATCCATCGCCGCCCGGTGCTCCGGACGCCGCACGTCTCCGAGCAAGCCCCCGTGAACCTTAGGATGCAGGGTCTTCAGTCGACCGTCCATCATTTCGGGAAAGTCCGTGACTTGGCTCACATCAAGCACCGAAAGGCTGCCTTCGCGAAGTGCCTTCGCGGTTCCCCCGGTGCTAATGAGGCAATAACCGAGGGAGGCTAACTGGGAGGCGAAATCTAGAATGCCGGTTTTATCGGTGACAGAAAGGAGCGCGCGCATGATGGTTTTTCTACTGGTTGAAACTATCGCGTGCCGGTGGTTCGGGGGGCGGGAGGCGGATTTCCGCCAGTCGTCCCGGTTGAAGTTCCGGACGTGATGGGAGGTACCGAGTCGGGAAAGCCACCATCATCGGGGCTCGGTCCTACCGGCTTCGTGGGATTGTCTCGGACAATCGTGATTTTTT
>CANFJD010000032.1 GCA_947447315.1 Fimbriimonadaceae bacterium | reverse complement strand
GAAGGCGTTTACTCTGCGCGAATACAAGGATGCGGCAAGCGGACCGGGCTGGCATTTCTTAACTGGCTCACTCGACCAGGTAGGCGCCATTGCAAACTCGCTGGGCTTTTACTATGTTTTTAACGAGAAGGGCGACCGGGTGAATCACCCCACCGGCGTGATGGTCCTAACTGGTAGCGGCAAGATTAGTTCCTACATCTTGAGCGCGACCTTTAGTCCGAGTCGACTCGGGAACTTCCTGGAAATTGCGAAGAAGGGAGAGGTGGGTCAGCGTTCACAGGAGATTTTCTTTGGTTGCGTCCACATCGATCCCGTCACCGGCAAACGGTCAATCATGATCGAAAACGTACTGAAGGTTCTCGGAGTTATCACGCTGGTTTCCTTGCTGGGATCCATTCTCGTCCTCAGCGGCAAAGCCAAGTTCCGCAGATCCGCCGCTTAGGTTCCGACGACCGTTATTCATACCGGCGCGTCTCAAATGTGAGCACGTACTGGATTTAGGCTACCCATTTATCCGGACTCGAGATAAATTTGCAGGATCGCATACTTTTCCCATAGCCGATTGGCTTCTGGAATAAGAAAATGAACTTTCGATCTGTCTTTGCCATCTCCGCCTTGGTTACCGCTGCGATCAGCCAAGCCACTTCCGTTGCCCTGTTCGCCGACGGTTCCGACAACCCGGCGTTCGACTATCTGGCCAAGCGAGGCTACGATGTCAAGTACGTCACCGACGAAGATATCGCTAGCGGATACGCCGGAAAATTTGACGTTCTGTTCTACGCTCGATCCACCGCCAGCTTCGGCTCCGATCTTAGCGAGAAGGCAACCGCCCAAGTTAAGGAAGCATTCCGAGGCAACTCGGTCGCTCTCTTCGACGACCTCACCGATATTTTCATCGACAAGTACGACGGCTACGACGTCGCCGGTCAGCTGCTTGAGAACTCCATCAACTACGCCGCCAAGACCAAGGGCATCGTTGGCGAGTTCCGCGGCGCGGGCTGGCTGGTTGAGCAGGGCTACATCAAGGGCGAATCGGGCTACGGCTCTTACTCCGAGAGCTACAACCCGCACTACAACGTTCAGCCGGACCACGAGGTCATGAAGGGCATCGACAAGGAATACAAGTACTCCGACAGCGTCGACTACACTTGGATCACCAAGGGCATCAGTAAGGAAAACGTTCTCGCCTACGATGTAAACGGTAACGTCTCCGTCGCCTACGGTACCACCCAGGCGGTTCCTGAGCCGATGAGCATGCTGGCTCTCGCCGGCGGCGTGGCTGGACTTCTTCGCCGACGCAAGAACGCGAAGTAAGTCGCGACTCATCCAATTCCAGAGCCGCTATACCCCGCAAGGGTATAGCGGCACTTTTCGTTTTCGGGTTAAGTTAGAGGAATGACCGAAGGTCGCGCCGCGCTATTATTGGAGCCAGGAGCTCCCGCCGTCATCGAAGACATTTATCTGGAAGATCCGGGTCCGAATGAGGTCTTGGTCAAAATCGTCGCCAGCGGCGTCTGCCATACCGATCTCACCGTCAAGAACCTCAACGGCAACGGGATGCCCTTCCCGATCTACCTCGGTCACGAGGGAGCCGGTTATGTAGAGCGCGTTGGTCCCGGCGTGGTTGACCTGAAGCCCGGTGATCCAGTCGTCATCGCCTATCGTGCGCCCTGTGGCCGTTGCCCTTCGTGCCGCCGCGGGGATCCTCGCCGCTGCTACGCCGCCCTTCGTCCTTCGCCGAAAATTCACCGCAAGAAGGACGATGCCCTCGTGAGTCAGGTCCTCCGCTGCGGCACTTTTGGAACTCACACCGTCGTTCACGAAAAAGCCGCGATCAAGATGCCAGAAAACATGCCCCTCGATCGCGCTTGCCTGCTGGCTTGCGGTGTGTGTACCGGCGTGGGCGCGGCCATGAATACCACTCCGGTTGCCCCCGGTTCCCGCGTCGCCGTCATCGGTTGCGGAGGAGTCGGCCTCAGCGTCATTCAAGGCGCGCGACTGCAGAACGCCAGCATGGTCATCGGCGTGGATATCAGTCCGGTTAAGCTCGAGTGGGCCAAGAAGTTCGGAGCGACCCACGTGGTGGATGCCCGCGACGGCGACCCGGTAGCTGCCGTTCGCGCCCTTACCGACGACGGTTGGGATGGTGGAGTTGAGTACTCGTTCGAAGCCACCGGCATCCCCAAGTGCATCGATCAGGCCGTGCAGATGCTGGCCTATGGCGGTACTGCCACCACGATCGGATTTCCTTCCCAGACGGATCGCATCGATCTGTCCCTGGGCGACATGGCGATCGGCGTCTACTGGAACAAGGCCGGCCTCCGCGTTTGCCACTGCGGAGACACTCTACCGACCTTGGATTTCCCGCTCCTCGCTAATCTCTATCTGCAAGGCAAGCTAGATCTGGATTCCATGGTCACGAATCGCATCGCGCTGGAAGATGTGGAACCGGCCTTCCACGCCATGGAAGAAGGGAACGTGATCCGCAGCGTCATCATGTTCTAGCTCAGTTAGGCACCGTAAACCATCACGCCGCCGAAGTGTCCGGCGGCGGCCACCAATGCGCCCGTAAGGAGTAGCAGTGCCCAGTACAACTTACTGGTCGGCTCTTCCTTCATGCGCCACACCGAAACCCCAATCATCAGGGCGGTGGCGGCAATCGCCAAAATGAAGTGCAAGAGTGGCGTCCCTTCCCACTTGAACCCACTGCGTAGAAAAACGGCCAGTCCGGTTGGGATCGTCAGCAAAGTCGCCGCCGCCCCGCCGATCAGCGAATATTTCGCAGCCAGCCGCGCTTCGGGGCGTCCGCGCATTCCCCAAAACTCCAGCAGAATTCCAAACAGAAACAGCGCGATGGGGAAGTGAACCACCGCCGGGTGGAAGGAGTGGAGTGGAATCAGCTCGCTGGAGGCGGCCGCTTCCGGCCTGTCGGTCGTCCCGCCGCTGGTAGTGGCGGGCGGAGCCTTGGGCTCTCCCGCCGGATGGCTGGTTGGATCGCCCGGCAAGAAATCGGCCTGTATCTCTTGTCCGTTAGAAAACTTGTCGCCATCGGAATCGATACTTTCAATCGCGTGAAGATTTGCGGCGGTGATGGCGGCGGCGTTGTCGGACTTTTCTTCCAGGGCCGCTCCGTAACTGTTTCGTCCCGGAAACTTTGCCTCAACGTGGCACACGTTGCATCCGGAGGCGAAGATCTTGGAGCTTTCGGCGGTGCCGTAAGTCGTCTTAAACACCTCCCAATTCTTGGGAGTGGCACTCGCCAACCCGGGCAACATCAAGGCAATCCACCACGCGCGTTTCATTGGCTACTTCTTTACCCTTATTTCAGCCGGATTGTGTCCGAAGCCGTGGTCTGTAATCCGTCGCTATTCTCCGTCTGCACGGTGATCAAGTGCACTCCCTTCCCCGAGCCAATCGTCCACTTGATCCGTTCGGCCATCGGTTGCCAATCGCCAAAATCGCCATTATCGTTGGATATCCGCATACGCACCGTTTGCGGCGGGGCATAAATATAGAGGGAAACCACCGTCGACGTCGTTTCGAACGCCTCTCCGTTGATCACGACCGGCCAAACATCTTCGCGTCCGCAGAAATCTTGAACCCAGTAGGTGCCGTATTCGCTCTTCTCGCTGTAGGCTTTCCCGACCCCGATTTCCCGAAAGTCTCGGTTGAGCAGATTGGCGCGGTGCCCCGGGCTCCGCGACCAAGAAGAGATTGCTGATTCCGGCGATTCTTGCCCCGCCGCAATGTTTTCCCCCTGAGAACCCACCCGCACCACGGTTTTGAGACGATCGTACATAGTCCGACCGTCGGGCGAACGGTGATCGAAATAATTACGCGTCGCCATATCTTTGGCATGCAGATCGGCGGCTTCCATCAGAGCATCGCAGGCCTTGAGTGGCGGCAAGTTTTGGCGGTCCCGAACGCGATTGGTCAATTCCACCACCGAGTAGCGCACCCGCACATCTTCGGTATCGGGGAGCGTCGAATCCATCGACTTAGCCAACTTGACCGGCCGCTCTTGTGTGAGGGTAGCAGATGCCCCCAATGGGTTAACTCCAGATGCCAAAGGCGGGATAAATGCAGTAATCGCGATAAAAACCATAGACGAGGACGCTTTTAGAAACTATACGCCCTCGCCTTCATCGAAAAACGATCCCAGATCGTCTAACTCCCCTCAATTATTGGTACTGATAGCTGACAAACGAGAAATGCTGGCTATCCGGCGACCACGACGGCACATTAATCGTGCCTTGTCCCCCAAAGAGTCGGGCCACCACCCGCGTTTCACCGGTCTCCACGCGGCGAACCTGTAATTCCACATTCTGGTCTGCCGGGTGACCCTTTACAGATTTGTCGTAGACCAACATCGCCAGCCATTTCCCGTCGGGCGAAGGATGGGCAAACCAGTAACCGGCGTCACCGGAGGTCACCTGTTCTAGCTCGCTCCCATCCGTTCGCATCCTCCAAATCTGCATCAAACCGGTCCGATCCGAATTGAAATAGATGTACTGTCCGTCTGGTGAGTATTCCGGCCCGTCGTCTAACCCGTCGGTGATGGTCAGCCGCGTCTCCTCGCCCCCGCCCGCCGGAATTGTAAAGATTCCGTACTTGCCGTCCCGTTGGGCGCAGTAGGTGAGAGTTTCTCCATCCGGCGACCAGCCGTGCCAGTACGAAGGGAAGTTCTCCGTAATCCGCACCGGCTCGCCGCCCGAAATGGGCAGCGTGTAAATGATCGATTGGTGCGGCGGTTGGGATTGATCGCTGATCACCAAAGTTGTCCCATCCGGGCTGATCCCGTGATCGTTGTTGCACCGAATTGCAAATCCCGTCGGAATCTCTTGCAGCTCTCCGCCCTTAACCGGAATCCGATACAATCGCCCGCCGCCGTTAAAGATAAGCGTTTCCCCGTCTGGAGTCCAATTCGGAGCCTCGATGTGGCCGTTCACGACGTACACCACCTGCCGATCGGTGCTGGCCAAGTGAATGGTTTCTAGCGTGCTTACCAGCGATCGCCCGGCGGCTGCCGGCGACGTATCCAGGTTGACATCTCGAAATTCTGCCGTCTCTAAAGTTTCTTCGAGGTGACTACAAACGCACAGCCCCGCCAAGAATGAATCCGACAGGGGCAGTCGAATATGTCCTCCACCGGGCTCCCACTCATCGCCTTCAATTCCCAGTGAGAACGTAACGAACTCTCCCCGCTTCTCGATCCGAACCCGAATTGGCCCATTTGCTGTGCGCCGACTCCGAATCTCCCGTGTCGTGCCACCTTTCTCATCCCGAAACTGTAGGGAAGTGAGGCCGTCGCCATGCACCGCGATGCTCGCGTACACTGAATCCTCGTCCAAATCTTGTCGGACCAACAATCCCGCTTTCCGATGAGGATCCTCACCCGGTTTCGGGAAGGAAATCTCTCCCGCCAAAGTCACGTCACCGGTGACGGGTGCAAAAGCTCCCCGAAACGCGTCCCGGGCAAACCACATGTTATAGCCGCTACCGGTGAGGGAGTATGTCTCCCCATCAAAACTGGCCGAACCGGCGAGCGAAACGGCGCCGACATCTTGCGTAACTGGGAAAATCCCGATTGAACTCACGCCACAAACGCTACCCGCTAGAATGAATCCCGGTGATCATCCTCCCCGATGCTGCTCAAGAATGTGCCGACCGATGGGGATTTGTTGCGACCGAAGAACTGGTCAGCGGAAACTGCTCGCGAGTGTTTGCCAACGCCCGCCAGGTACTCAAGGTGCCTTTTCAGGGCGAAGAATTAACGAGCGGTTACTGGGCGGCCCGGAAGCTGGCCGAAGCGGGTGGCCCAGCCGTAATCGCCTCCGATGCTGAGCATGGAATTGTTCTGATGGAGCGCGTGATTCCGGGTACCTCTTTGGTCGCCGCCAATTTGCCCGATGGTGAGGCTCGCCGGGTTGCGCTTGGCATCATCGCCCGCATCCAGGGCTTATCCACCGAAGACGCCAAGCCCATGGCCGAATTTTTCGACGTCATCACGCCCCTCCGCCAAAAACTGATCGACACGACCTCCAGCCCCAAATTTCTCCACGGAGACCTTCACCACGGCAATATCCTGCGCGGCGAGAATGGCTGGGTCGTCATCGATCCCAAAGGGTTGGTGGGAGACTTAGCCTACGAACCGGTGGCTTTTATGCGAAACCCCATTGAATGGGTGGCCATTGCGCCGGACCTGCTAGAAGTCACGCGCTTTCGCGCCGAATGGTTTGCCCACGCCCTCGGCGTAAAACCGGGCCGGATCATTGCCTGGGGACGCGCGAACTTGGACGAAGATACTCCGACTGACGACCCCTGGTACCGGCTGATCGCGGTTTATGACACTCTGATGGCCGAATATCCGGAGATCTAACTACCGGAGCGGCGGTCGCACCGCGGGCCACGCCGTACTGAGAATCAAAACGTACGCCGATTGATAATAGATCGCCGGCTCCGTGATCTCCCACGAATTCTCATTCGCCCCCCGGGTCGCGTTCCAGCCGGTGTCCCAATCCTTAAACGCTTTCATCGGCGGCTCTCCGAAGGGTGGCGCAATCCAACTCACGCTGAAATACTGGTTGGGACCGCCGACCACGAATCCCGGCGTGGGCGGTGGACGTATCCCGTTACCATCCGGATGACTGCTCCCAAACCATTTGTGATACGGAAACATCACGCTGCGCGAAGCTCCCGCCGCCCCCATATTGGAAAGGTAGCACCACCCCAGCGGGTTCCGACCGTGGATGAAGTGATAATAATCGGCAATCTGCGCCCGATATGCTGCGGTTTGGCTGGGGTTCACGTTCAAATCCGCCGCCATCAGCAGCATTCGCGCCCACTGACCCTTCACCTGGTTGCTGCCCCAATAGTAGTGCCCGCCCCACATAAACGCCAGATACGGATCATCCGGCCCCGCCTGATTGGTGCGAATCATCTCCGCCGTGGCCTTGAAGCAGTCCTTAATCTTCGTCACCAGCGCCGCATCGGCCTTCGGAGTTTTGGCGTAAATGTAGAGCGCCTGGGTGAGAGCGTTGTAGTTCACCGGGTCAAAGTAGCCCTGCCCAAAGGGGTGGATTCCGTTTTCACTGGTGGCGTCCGTGTCCTGCGCCCATTTCTTCACGTAATCGCTGTACTTCGTGTCCCCCGTGGTGCGGAAAAGCTCGGCGGCGGCGTAAACCCGCTCGCGCCGATCCCCGCGCTGATCGGTTCCGGCGGGCGCCGCGGCCAACTGATCTCCGTCCGTGCCTTCGGTCGGCTTCATAAGCGGGTTTGCCTCCAAATAGCTCCAGGCCGTTAGCGCCGCTGTTCTCAGCTTCTTTATGTAGCCGGGGTACTTCTCGCCATACGGAGCCATGGTACGCATTGCATGCGCCCAAGATGCCGCCGCCACCGCCGTGGCCCAGGTGGTCTTCCCGGTGTAAAAGCGAGCCTGGGTGTCCACGCTCCAAGGACCGTCGGGCGAACTGTAGCTGCGATTCCCATTTCGGTTACGAACGCTGCCATCGGCGTCTTGCATCTTCAGCGTCCAGTCCAGCTCCCACTTCACCTCGTCCAGCAGGTCCGGCACACCGTTCCCACTTTCGGGGATGTTGGTCGCGTCCGAAAATGCCGACGGATTCATATCCAGCGCCACCAGCAGGTTGAAAAGCGTCAGTTCAAGGAACGGGACGTACTTGTTCGGATCGCCCGCGTCGTACCATCCGCCCGCTACGTTCCGCGGCAATCCCTGATCGACTCCGCCTTGCGAATAGTGCGCTTCCAGGTCTTGCCCCGGACCCACGTGCCCGCCTGTATGGTTCCAATCGCCGCCGTATGCCGCCGGAATTGGCGTGCCGCTACGCTGATAGTAAAACATCCTGGTCGCCGCCGTCATGACGGCCGAATACGGCTGCGCCAAAATGGAAAACGGATACGACCGGGTGCCCGTGGTCACGTCCTGCACGTAAAACCGACCGGGGGTTTTAAGGCTCGAAAAATCCGCGTGCCACACCCGGTCACCCGCCAAGTTGCTGGTGGCACCCGCTTGCCAAACCGCCAGATCGCCGTTGAACACCACCGTGTCGTCGCTCACCCGGCACACCTGAAACTTGGTGCCCGGACTAAACCGATTCGCGCTGTTTTGCCCCTTTATCGGATCGCCAAACACGGCAATTTTCTTCTCGTCTGGCCGCCACCCAAATTGGTCAACATAAATGGGCGGCACGGGCACGCCTGGAGCCAAAGCGACAACGAAAAACGGGATCATTTACATTCTCCGGAGGTTCAAGTCTACAACCGAATCGGGTTATCAAGAGGAGTTTTTTACCGTCTTGAGTTTTTTGACATTTTCCCGTGAATAAAGTTCGAAATCGCCGCCTCGGGGTCAAACCATCGAAGCGGCGACTGGTTGTCAATGAGATCCGCGAGATCGTACTTGGTAGGCAGTGATTCCGCCCTCCAAATCTGCCAAGCGTACGAATCCTGCATTCTTCAGCATCGCATAAGCCATCAGCGATCGCGCCCCCGAACCGCAGTAAACCGTCACCATTCTGTCTCGCGGTACCTCATTCATTCTTTCTTGCAATTCTCCGAGGGGAATGTGCTGACTCCCTTCAATTTGACTCATTGCTCGCTCGTTCCGGCCACGTACGTCTAAGATGAATGACTCCAGGTCGAGTGACTCAGCCGTTACCGTGGAAACTGAAGCGAATCGACCTGGTGCTAGATCATCGGGTGCAACCCAACCGGATATTTCATCTAGTCCAATGGTTGCTAGATCACGCGCCGCTAGATTGGCGTCCGCTTGGTGATCTGCCAACAATGTCACTGGCTCCCTGTACGACATAAGCCAGCCTGCCCAATTAGTGAAGCCCTTCCCGCTGGGGATGACAACCGAGCCGGAGTAGATTCCATTCCGGATCGTTGCAGCACTTCTGACGTCGATCAATCGCCCATGTGGGGCAGAGATTTTGGATGGAGATGGAAGATGTTCTAGGATGCGGGGACCCTGCTTATTCAGCCGCTTCATTTCCTTAAAGTAAAGCGGCGGCTCCGGTTGACCGCCCAAAACCTCTCCCACAAATTCCTCTTCACCCATGGGCCGCAGCGCCCAATTAGTGGACCGTTCGTACCCTAGCGAAGTAACTGGACTTCCTCCAAGAGACTTTCCGCATGCCGAACCGGCCCCGTGTCCCGGCCACACCAGTACGGAATCCGGAAGCGAGTCAAGGAGGGCTAACGATCGATAGAGTGTTCTGGCCGATTTCTCCATGGTTCCTTGAAAGTGCGCGGCACGTTCTAGGAGGTCCGGTCGACCGACATCACCGACGAATAGGAAGTCGCCACTGAACAGTGAGTGAGGGAGTTCGCCGGCCGAATGGTCGGTCAAAAGGAATGAGAGGTGCTCTGGAGTGTGACCGGGTGTGTGGATCGCTTTGATCGTTAAATTTCCGATCTCGATCGTGTCATGGTTACGCAAGAGAGTCACGCCTGGCTCGTCACTGTATCCATACTTCCAATCTGCGTCGCCCTCGTCACTCAAGTAGATTCGAGCGCCCGTTGCTGCCGCTACTTCCCGCGAACCCGATAGAAAGTCCGCATGAATATGAGTTTCGGTCACCGCGGTAATTCGCAAACCTTGTGACGAAGCCATTTTCAGATAAGGCTCAATGTCGCGCAAGGGATCAATGACGATTGCCTGCCCCGTCGTGGCACAACCCACCAGGTAGCTTGCCTGAGCCAGTTTTTCGTCAAAAAAGGTCCGAAGAATCATGACTTCACCTCGCCCGAAATTGCCTTCGGTTGACAAGCTTTATTCCACGGCATGAGTGCCAATAGTGAAGCCATTCCGCAGATATTTGTGGCACCCGCAAACGTCAAGCCAGTTCCAACAAACATCGCCAAATAGAGCCAATTCGGACTGACCGAAATTGCTAAGCCGGTGCCTATCAAAACTAATAATCCTGCCACCAATCGCACTTGGCGTTCTAACGCCCATCGGCTTCCGACCGGCCGGGTGACTGGCTGACCAGCCGCGATCCAAGCCTCGGTTCCGCCTTCCACCACCAGCAGATTGCTGTGGTGGGCAGTCAAGAATTCACATGCCATCTGCGCTCGACGTCCGCTTTGGCATAGGATCGCGACCGGCCCGTCGTGAAGATCATCAATCCTGCTTTCAACTTGCTCAAGCGGAAGGTTGACTGCTCGCGGAACGTGCCCGGCTGCATATTCGCCCGCTGATCGGACATCGATTAGCTGCATGCGGGGGTCCGTCTCCAGCCTTTGCGAAAGTTCTTCAATCGTGATTCTCTGATTCATGGGTACACAAGAAGAGGCACGGAAGTCTAGGAATGATTCATAACCACTTTCGAGACCATCCATCCCGCAATTCCGAAGACCAGGCAGGCGAATCCTACGGTTAGCGCCCGCTTTGGGATCGATGCTCGTACTACCAATCCAACCACTAACCCCAAGATCGCAACTCCCGTGACGGAACCTAGCAGCCGCCAGTCGACCGGTCGTGACAACTCGCCTGAAAATCCAACCAGCGACTGAAGACTAATTACGAGCAATGACGTTGGCACCGCACGGCCGACAGGCACATTCAGTAAAGCCACTAAGACCGGCAATATCAAAAACCCGCCTCCGGCGCCGAGAACCCCGCTCACCAGTCCGATCGCCAATCCCAACCCCGTAACTTGCAGCGCCGGAGCATTTTCCCGCTTGTCGGGCATGGTCGGACGGAGCATCCTCACCCCAATCACAACCATCATCGCTGCGAACATGAGTAGGAACCACCTATCCTTCGGCTGCCCTAGTATGAGCGCTGGCAAATTGGGGATTACCCAGAGCCTGGCCGAGAGAGCGCCGATCATGGAAGGAATTGCAAGCTCTAATGCCGTTCGCCACTCTGATTCCTTTTTTATGAGACCTTGAACTGCTCCGACGCTACTGGCAACCCCAACGACAAATAGGGAACTACCACTCGCCGCGGTGGCGGATTGGCCAAATAGACCAACCAAGATTGGTACCGTTAGGATCCCGCCTCCACCACCAACAACGCCCAATATCCAACCCATTGCCCCCACCGCCAACCATTCCATCTATGGTGAGAGGCATGTTCACTTCAATTTGATTCATCCGCCGCAGATTGACCGGCCGAGATGTTCCCGAATCATTTCTCGAGCCCGAAATAACCTGGATTTCGCCGCCGCCACAGAAATTCCCAGGGCATTTGCCGCATCCGCCACTGAATGCTCCTCTAGCTCACACCGCTGATACACATCCCGGTACTTTTCCGGCAACGCTGTCAGCGCGTCTTTGACGCAGCCTTTCACCATTGCCAAATCAAACTCGGATCGGTCATCCGCAAGTAAGCCCCGTTGCTCTCCATATTCGAGAGTGTCCTGCATGGAAGTACGGGACCGCATCCGGGTGCACACCCGCCGCCCAATGGTTCCCAGCCAGCTCCGAAATGCCGCGTCAGATCCCAATTGGTCAGACGCCTTGAACGCCAAGAGGAGCGCTTCTGCTAAGGCATCCTGAGCATCCTCATGATGGTTACAGACGCGGATCATTTGCCGATAAACCGCATCCTTATGTTCGTTTACTAACGATTCAAATTCCTCGGAGGTCAAGAACTCATTTTATGCGCATCATTAAGCGCCAGTGCCGCCAGAACGCGCAAATGGGACTCTTCGCGTGCGTATTCGGCCGCCGTTTTCCCGAAAGCATCCAGAATGGTGGGGTCGGCCCCGTGTTTCAACAGCACTTCGATGCACTCCGCACTGTCTTCCCGCTGACGTGCGCACCAGTGCAAAGGAGTTCCGCCCAAATGGTCCGAACCCTCCTTTTCCACCCTTGCATTCACGTCGGCTCCCGCCGAGATCAGCAGTGCCATGATCGCCGGTTCCCGCTCGCTCGCCCAATGCAGCGGAGTTCCCCCAATCCAGCTAATTTCGTGCGCCGTCGCGTCCGCCCCGTGGTCAAGCAATAACCGCACGATCTCAATATGTCCATTGTGAGATGGCCAGTGCAGCGGCGTATCCCCAATCCAGCCGCGCTGATGCACCGCTAGCGGGTCGATCTCAATGTGCCGTCGCACAATCTCAATCCATCCCTGCCGCGCCGCCAAATTGCACGTGATCCCCAGGCCCCGTGTCCCCGCCGCTTTCTCTGGAATCTCCTTCAAAAAGTACCGAACCACCTCTTGGTGCCCCTGCCAATCCGCCACCATCACCGCCGGATACGAGGAAAACGGATGGCTGTAAACCTCGGCCCCGCGCTCCACGAGGAGCCGCACCATCGCCAATTGACCATATTTAGCCGCCGAGTGCAACGGCGAAATTTCGTTCCACTGCCCACTGTTCTCCACCTCCGCCGCCGGGTTTGTCCACTGCACGCGGTCTGGGTTCTGCGTCAAAAACTCGCCCACCCCCGCGGTATCTCCCGCCCGCACCGCATCGTAAAAACCCTCGTTCGTCATGATGTCAAAATCCGGTCGACCGTCTCCCTGTCAGGTCGGTCAAATCTATTCTAATCCACGTTTCACGATAGGCATCGGCGAGTTCGAACTGGCTAGAAGCCGAGGA
This sequence comes from Fimbriimonadaceae bacterium, assembly GCA_947447315.1. Lineage (GTDB taxonomy): Bacteria > Armatimonadota > Fimbriimonadia > Fimbriimonadales > Fimbriimonadaceae > Fimbriimonas. The sequence continues at coordinate 2,704 of CANFJD010000032.1, read as the reverse complement.
CAAGCTCTACCGTTTCTTCCACGGTCAGATTAGTGGAATCCAGGATGTATCACGGCACGGCTGGCTTCAAATTCTGGCGAACATGATCGATCAGGGGGGCCAAGTCGTTGGGGTCCATGTTCTTTCCGGTTCGCGTGAGGTTTCGGTGGTGATTCGTCTCGGACCGACAGGTAAGCAGTACCGTCCGGTAGTGCCGGTTGCCTAATCTCGCCCGCAACTTCTCCTCTTCGTCCGGAAAAACGACGTGATCGATAATGACGGCAAAGCCCGCCTGGGAATACCGATCGGCGATATCCGCCGTAGCCGCGTAGGCGAGATCGAACTGCCGCGTCGTCTCGTCGTTCCATGTCGGGCCTGGATCTTCCCGACCCGAAACCACCCACTCGCGCAAGTCATCCATGGGGATCACGAAAGCCCGCTGAAACCGTGCCGCCAGCGCCCGCGCCACCGTCGATTTGCCCACGCCCGGTGCCCCGGTCAACACGTAGATCGGCCCCACCTCCCTAGGATATCTCCATTCCATGACAAAAACAACCATCCCGCCTGCATCGCGCAAAAAGCCGAGTCCCGCCCGGTTCGGCCCCGCCGGTCGGTGTATACTCATATCCCTACTGCTGGATCGTCTAAGGGCAGGACAACTGTTTTTGGTGCAGTTTATCTAGGTTCGAATCCTAGTCCAGCAGCCACGTAATCCCATTTGGACGCACCATCGAGGTCAGTTTTTCCGAAAAAGCGCTGTAAACGTCAAGAACTTGGGAGCAATCGTTTACATCTATGCCTTTTGAGGCACTCGATCTTCTTAGAGACACGTAACTGACTATGGGAAAGTTACAGAAAAGTTTTCTTGAGGTAGGCAAGTGTATCTACTGTGGCCAGGTACCAGTAAACGGGGAGGAGCCTCTAAGCAAGGAGCATATCATTCCTCACGCGCTTGGTGGAAATGTAACTCTGCTTGCGGCAAGCTGTGCGAAACACAGAGATATAACTAGCAAAACAGAGGCAAAGGTATTAAGATGCATGTTTGGCGAATTTCGGCTGCATACAGGAATAAAAAAGCCTGCCCGAACCCATCACTTGCCGATAGTCCTCATTCGTGAAGATGGAGATCGGTTGGTCGAATATCCCTTAAATCGACACCCCCACCTCTTGCCCATGATCTTATTCGAGCCCGCTGGGTTCCGTGGCGGCCACGATGGTACGTCATTGAAACTAAGCCGAATAGGAATGCTCAACTACCAGCCTGACTACCAGAATCGTGCAAATTTAGTGGGCAGCTACAGGCAGGACACCCTCATTGATTGCTGGGCATTTGGAAGGCTGTTGGCAAAGATAGCGCATGGTCTGGCAGTTCGAGAATTCGGAGTCAATGGGTTCGAACATTTTCTAGTTCCTGTGATTGATGGAACTGAAGAAAGGCTATTTTTCTATGTCGGCGGTTCTTCTGAGCCCCTACATGGTACAGGGTTGCACAGTTGCCGCCTTGAAGTCATTCCATTTGGCTCGCAGTGGATGGTCATCGCGAAGATCAAGCTTTTTGCAAAGATTGCTGACGGTAACGCTCCAACATACGAAGTGTTAGTTGGGTCGATGTCCCACGGCCCCAAATTCATAAGACCCACGACTTAAATATTGATGCCAACGATGATTTGGGAGTCATGGAAGGTAACTGGCTTGCCCGGAGGTCGATTTTTCTAGCCGTTTTGGCATCCTGCAATTCCTTGACTGCTTTCTATGACTTCGTCCTGCTTCGCGATGAACCTTCATGCGTGAGGCAATTTCTGCCATAATGCATGCATGAAAGCGCATGCACTTCAGTACACTGTTAGGGGTCTACCTTTGGAAGTCGATGCCGTCTTGCGGGCACGGGCGAAGGCATCTAAGATCAGCATAAACCAGGTGATCATTGACGAGTTGACCAAAGCCACGATAGGTAGCATACAAGTGGCGGATTTCACCGATGTCGTCGGCAAATGGCAACCGGACGAAGCGTTCGACCGCGTGCTTGCTCAGCAACGGGAAATCCACCCGGACGATTGGCGTTGAGAGTTGCGATTGATACGAACCGGCTAACCGATCTCTTTCAAGGCGACGCAATCCTCGGGAAGTGGCTCGGCTGGTGCCAGGAAGTTTGGGTTCCGCTACCAGTCTTTGCGGAGCTCAAAGCCGGATTTCTTGGCGGCTCGAAGTTAAGCCAAAACGAGGCGATTCTTTCGACATTCATGGGTAAGGAAACGGTAAGACTGCTCCTACCAACCCGCGAAACCGCCGAGCATTATTCCCGCCTCTATCTGCAATTGAGAACCGCAGGAACTCCGATCCCGGTCAATGACCTCTGGATTGCGGCACTGTGCCTTGAAAACGACCTTACACTCGTTACCCGCGATCAACACTTTCAGCGATTACCGCAGTTACTGAAGACCGAGAATTAACGGGCCCACGCGAGCACAGTTGCCAGCGATAATAGAGAATCGACCCGGAACATCACTTGCGTATACAAGATTCGCTTCCACACCGAGGCCATGCCGGCCTGGGTGTGGAAGACCAAGCCCGCGGTGTCCTGCACCTGCTACTCGACTCTACTGAGAAGTCCGTGCTGTCAGAAGTCGGTCCGGTAAATCCCCACCTTTGCCCGAACTGCGACGGGCCGGTGGAGAGGCCCTCTTCCCCCTACTGCTGCGAGACCTGCCGGGATCGGGCGGCTTTT
>CANFJD010000031.1 GCA_947447315.1 Fimbriimonadaceae bacterium | reverse complement strand
GCTGCGCCACGCCCCGACCAACGGACCACTATATTACCCGGCGAAGTTCGCCGGGTAACCGATGCACCGTGCGATTACTGCGGCGCGGTAAGAACGGGAACTCGTCCAAACGTCGATAGGTACTTCAGAATGTCGGCTTCGCGAGGAATGCCATGCCCGCCGAGATTACGCTCATCCAGTCGTCCGGCCGCCTTGATCGCCGCTTCCGCGAGCCCCGAGAGGCGCACCGCTTCTGGTGAGGAAGCACCGTTTGCTGCTCTCGTAACTTCGGATACCCGCTTGCTGTACGCACCGGCCAAGGCGAACTGAGCAACCGCTGAACCAGGATCCGCACGCGTTGCCGATTCTCCAAGATCGACTGCTTCTACGGTCTTTCCTTGATAGAGGTCCACGATCACTAAGCCAGACAATGCTTCGGCCGACTCGGGGCGGGCAACCAGAGCGGTTTCGTAATAGGCTCTCGCCGTGTCATACAGAAAACCCTTTTCGGTGTTGTCCTTTGCTGACGCCACCAAATTAAGAGCCGCGTTGGCTCGCTCAATGTAGGCATCATAGTTCGCCGGTTCAGCAAGGACCGCGTCAGCGAAAGCTTTGCGAGCCGGCTCGTACCGGCGCAGCGCAGAATTAGCGCTGAACAGATAATAAGCCACCTCAGTTCGTGACCCCGCGACGCTGTTCAGGTCGTTCACAATTCCTACCAAAGCGCTCGTCCGACTGTTTCGAAGGGCAATGAACGCCTGCGCCGTTTTCAAACCGAGATCATCCGGATCCGATAGTAAGCCTTGCTTAATCGCTTCATCGCTCGCGGCCTTAGTGCCGATGGCATCCTCAAGCACCGCAATCAACGCGTACCCGTAGGCGTCCGGTGTTCCGTAGCGCTTATGGGCGGCCATGGTGCGCAAGGCGTCCGCGTCGCGGCCGCTGCGAATCTGAGCGTATGCCAGGCGGTTAGCAATCGAGGAATCCTTTGTATTCGCGTTGAAGGCTGGATTGAGCGCTTGAATGGCAAGCGAGTACCGACTAGCGCGAATGCACACGTCGGCATATTGCTTCGCTGTCTCCGGTGTCGAGGCAGGCTGCTTATCCAGTGTCGCGTCAAGCGACTTTCGCCGGGCTTCAACCGCCTGCCGAAGTGCACTCTTGATTGACAAGATGGTTGACGCTCGGTCGCCGCCTTCTCTGTTGATTGTGGCAAAGCTGCGGCGAAGATTGATTCCCGCAAGCAGATCCAGCGCCGTAACGTTGGTTGGATCCTTCGCCAGCGCATCCTCGGCAAACCGCTGCGCTTGGTCGAATACGCCGAGCGCGAGATTTGCGCGACTTAAAATGATTCGGGCCGGGATCGATTTCTCGTCGATCTTGAGGGCGATTCGACCACTGGTGAGGGCTTCCTTTGGTTTCCCGTCCCGGAGATACGTTTCTCCTTGATCGATATGGAACTGTGCCCCTTTACTCAACCCGTTGTCGATGACAACGGAAAGGACCTTTTCACCAGACTTTCCGTCGGATGTGTAAGCCTTGAATCGAAGCTTTAGTGGTCCATCGGTTTCAGCCAGAGAATCGATACGAAAGATATACGGCGTGGCGGTATCGCTATCCCGGAGTTCATCTCCTACGTAAAATTCAACCTGGGTGACATCTTGACCATCCGCAGCCACCGTTGTCCGAAAGGCCCTCTCTCCCGTAACGATCTCACCATTCTTGGCATCGACCGAGATTTCCACCTTCGGTGGGGTGAACAGAATTGAGAGGTAGGCAGCGGTTATGGCAGTCATAGTGAGCGTAGTCCTTTAGACGTCAAGTATGACGCCTGACGTTCGATTCCTAACACGTGTATAAATTGACCTGAGTGACTTAGGCGGCCAACTCGCCGCGCTCGCCGGTGCGGATGCGGACGGCATCAAATATGGGTTCGGTGAAGATGAATCCGTCATCACTTTCGCCAGTTTGCGCATTTTCAAGAATCGCTTGAATGACTGGTTCTTTTAGTTCTTCCGATACGACGGTTTCGATGCGAGCCTTGATGGGCATTGAGATCACCGGATCCCATCTAGATTGCCGGCTGGCTTCTTGGCGCGAATTACCGGTTCCTCTCACGTCCGAAACCGTGAGACCGGTAATTCCTAGCGCCGCAATTGCACTCTTCACCGGTTCGAGCCGGTGGGGACGGATGAAACAAACGACGCGGACCATTCTGATCGAGCGCCACCTTGCGCTCGATCAGAAACCGTACCTCAAGGAGAGGATTGTTCAATCGTCCCGCCCCAGAAAGTCCTGGTGAGGACGACCGGCTCAGAACCGGAGGACGTGGGATATGGTGAAGGTTGTGCGATCCTTACTTGTACCGCCGTTTTCGCTATTGAAAACCGAGTAGTTCGATTTGTCGTAGCGAATTTCTGCACGCAAGAGTGAGGTCGGGCTGAGGCTGACGTCGTAATTCCCGGTCACCGACGTATATCGCGCCGCCGTTCCCGAACGGAAACCGTCTGGGTCGCTGAACGTGTCGTAGCGGAAGCCGATTGCTGACTTATCATCAACGGTGTACTTCAAGTAGCCGGCCGCACCGGAGAAGTGTCCACCCGGATCGCCCGCATCCAATCCCTTCGCGCTACCGTAATCGGCATTGAGGGCTAACTTCAATTTGGGCGAGAGAGGATAGACGAACACGAGGTCGCCAAGATTTACGTTCGTACCGCCGGTAGCGCCGAAACCGTTGAGAGTGGCCGCGCCTTCATTACCGCCGTAGTAAGCCAAGTTGAGGGATCCCTTTCCAATCGGAACATTTGCGCTGGCGCCGTAGCTCTTGCCCGCATTGCTGTCTTCCGCTTCGTTCCAACCGTTGACCAGATAGAGGCCGACGCTGGCCGGTCCCACGGTGGTGCTGGCGCGGGCGCCAACGTGATAGATAGGCTGGGCAAAGTAGAACAGGAAGGATCGAGAGTAGTTATCGTTGTCGGCACTTACGATGCCTTCGTAACCAATCCAGGTGAGGAACTTACCAATGTCGACCGTGTAATTCGGATTCTGGTAGGTCACGTAAGCCTGCTGCAGGTACTTCAGTCCAGAGTTCGGTCCAGCCGGTTCGGTAGCGGCCATGATGTCGGCGTTCTTTCCGACGGAGACCTGTAGCGTGAATCCCCAGGGATTATCGGCCTTCGGCTTCTTAACCACTGTGCCCTGAAGCGCCGCCATGGTGAAGCCGTTGTGATAGGTATCGAACTGGCGGTAATTCACGGAATTGCCAGTGGCCGGCTTGCCGAAATCGGCCTGGTAGTAGATGTCAAGGAATCCACTAAACGTGTACTCCGGATCATCTGCGTGAGCGACGATGCTAATGGACGAGAGAGCGGCGAGCATCGATGATCGCACTAAGAAGTTCCTATGTAGAGATTTCATTGCCATTGCCCAGAGGCGTGAGCCTCTGGTGGCGAACATTGTACGAATAAAATTCGGAAATTCATAAGAGAATATTAAAAAACCGCTAAATTTTCACATGAAATTTCAACTTTGAACGGACCTCAGGTTCGGAAAAAACAAAAATAACCCGATTTCCTCGGAGGAGGAAGTCGGGTTATTGAGGATTGGAAAGCGGAAAGTTATTATCGAGAGCAGCCGCAACCGCCGCCGCAGCCACCACCAGCCGAACCCTCGGTTTTGAAGCTGGAACCGCATCCGCAACTCGCGGTTGCGTTGGGGTTTTCAATCTTGAAGCCACCGCCAAGAACATCGTCGACGTAGTCAACAACGGCGCCTTCCATGTATCCAAGGCTCAGCGAGTCGATCCAAATCTTTACGCCGTTATGTGTGAATTCGTTATCTTCGGCATCGCGATCGTCATCGAGGGCCATGCCGTACTGGAGGCCACTGCATCCACCACCAGCCACCCAGATTCGAAGTGCACTTTCGGGCCGATTCTGGCTGTTTTTGAGATCCAGAAGTTCGGTAGCGGCTCGATCAGTGATGGTGACCGCCGAGACGACGGCAGGAGTTTCAAGTGTCACGCTCATAGCTATGCTCGTATTCTACGCCAATTAGCGGCGAATGACTACAAAAAGGTCGCCGATAGGTCAATTCGATTTTGCTTGACCCGCTGATGTCAGGCTCATAGGAACTCAATGTCACCGCTCACGCATCACCAAATGGCAGAATGGGCTTGGCTTGGGGTGCTCTAGATATCCGCGCGTCGCCTACAAACCGGGCTCGCGGAATGGAAGTAATCGAAATTTGGATTCGACAACCCTGCTTTGAGCGAAACGTCCATGAACGAGAACGCGGTCGCTCAAACCTGAGCGACCGCGTTCTATCAGTCCGATGCTATGCGTCGAGAGCAACGTTTCCGCGCTCGTTGGTGCGGATGCGGACAGCATTTTGAATCGGCAGCACAAGGATTTTCCCGTCACCGATTTCGCCGGTGCAAGCCGCCTTTTGAATCGCATCAACGGCATCGTTGAGGTGCGCTTCATTTAATGCGATCTCCAACCGGACACGAGGTTCCAGGGAATTGCCGTATTGTGAGCCGCGGAAAGAGTGGGTTACATTGAGTTGGTGGCCCGAGCCTCGGCAATCGCTCACCGAGACCCCAATAACCCCGACATCTTGCAGAGCATCCCTAACGGACTCCAGCAAGTGATGGCGAATGATTGCGATAACTAGATACATATTTCAATCCTTCTGACTGGGGCAGGTGATTGTGATCACCCACCCCGATCTGCTTATTGGGCGGGGTACGCCTCGATGCCGTGCTCGAACACGTCGATACCGCCGGTCATGGTCTCTCCAGCCGCTTCTACCCGCAAGTTGAACGGGTGCGGAAGCTTTCGGATGATCCACATCATGGTGAACGTAATGATGAACGTTGCCGCCGTAATGATGAAGCTACCGATGAGCTGCGCGATGAGCACCTGGGGACCGCCACCGTAAAACAGGCCCTTCACCGGCGCCGAGTTGTCGGCTCCCGTAGGACCGGTTACGCCGTATTCTCCGCTGGCAAACAAGCCAAGAGCGATGGTTCCCCAAATACCGTTGATGCCATGAACGGTGACCGCGCCAACTGGGTCATCGATTCGGAACCACTCTACGAGATTGATTCCAATGTAGACCAGCAGACCGGCCACAAAACCGAGGATGAGCGAACCCAACGGGCTGACCCAGTAGCACGGACAGGTGATAGCCACCAATCCGGCCAGGAAGCCGTTGACGGTGTAACCAATGTCGAATTTGCCCTTCGTGGGGCCGATCATGAACGCGATGATCATGGCGGCCATACCACCAGAACATGCCGCAAGCGTTGTATTGGCGGCAACCCGACCAATTCCCTGCGCATCCATCGCCGAGAGTGTGCTGCCGGGGTTAAAGCCGTACCAACCGAACCAGAGAAGAAATCCGCCAACGGCGGCAATCGTAAGGTTGTGAGGAGGCGGCATTCCACCGCGCTTTTTATCGTCGCGGGCAAAGATTCGACCCAGACGAGGTCCTAGCGCAATTGCACCGGCAAGGGATGCGACACCGCCGATGGTGTGAACCACCGTGGAACCAGCAAAGTCTCGGAAGCCGGTACCGATGGACGGCAGGAAGTTTCCGGGCGTGCCCATGGTCACAAGGAATCCGTCCGGTCCCCAGGCCCAGTGTCCGAGGATTGGGTAGATGAAACCGGTAATGCCAATCGAGTAGAGAATATCGCCCCGGAAACTGGTGCGACCAATCATGGCGCCCGAAACGATCGTGGAACAGGTATCCGCAAATGCGAACTGGAACACCCAGTGCGCAAGGATCGGAATTCCGTAGGCTTCGTAGGTGGCCGGTGCTCCCGAAAGGAAGAACCAGTTTTGGCCGATAAAGCCGTTACCGTGGCTAAACATGAAGGCGTAGCCGATCGCCCAGAACAGGAAGCCGCAAAGACAGGTGTCGAAAATACACTCCATCAGAACGTTTACGGTTTCTCGAGTACGGGCGAAACCCGCTTCCAACATGACGAAACCGGCTTGCATGCCGAATACCAAAAATGCAGCGACCAAGACCCACACGGTGTTAATCGTGTTGATCATGTTCAACTCGTTTTTGGTGTATTCATCGGCTGCATGAGCCGGGGAGATGAAGTTTTGATAACAGAAAATGGCGAGCATGATGAGCGCCAGCCCCACCATTTTCCCGCCGAATACGGCCGCGCCTAAACGTAGTTTCTCTGCACGAGTCATGGGGACTGCGCGGGGGGAAGCGGACCGATCACTGCCGGCCTTTAAGCCGACAAAACTACGGGCAAGCCTCAACATGCGAGCGCTCCTAAGATCACATCCTGGTGACGGCAAGCATGAAAAGTAACGTTGGGCGTCGACGCAGACCCACTGAACGAATGACGATTATTACGATGCCGGGGGGAGGGACAAATACCCTTGCCACACGGCGCCTTCTGGATAACAATAGTTCCCTTCATCTTTTTTTCCGGAACAACCCGAATTCCGCGCCGTTGCGGATGGGGAATTATATGGCCTTTTTCCCAGAATTCCTAATAATCTTTTGCAGGGCGGGGACGGTTAACAATGATCCTTTCGGTCCGTCAGGCGAGCAAGCGTTGATCACCTCGCTCCACACCCATTAGCAATAATAATTCTTAATATTTGCCTAGTTTGAACCTGCGACACCGATAATTTGAATTTGAGGAATGGTAAATTTCTTTTAGATACAGTTCGCAACAGGATCCTCACCGAAACAAATTTGGGCCTTATCCAAAAGAAATTGTTAGCTAAATCGAAAGTTTATCTGAAGCTAATTTCAGAAAATACTCAAATTCTTTGTTGAAATTCTGAATTTTGATTTACAATTCTTCATCCGCAAGGGCGCGGAACATCTCGCTGGAGAAGCAACCGGGTCGATTAAGACCCTTGAATAACACATGAAGACACGATGCGCCCGCCAAGGGCTTAACTTTTTCTCCCCGTCCTCCCGCCTTAACATTGGCGTCGGCGCTTTTGCTCATCTAACCGGAGAGCGGCATTGAGTGCCCTACGCAAAATATTGGCTGTCGTCTTGGCGGTTGGCACCGCCGCGATTTGTCACGCTGAGGACGCCCCCGCCGCGACGATTAATTGGACAGACAGCGGCTGGATCGTCGTTGCATCGGCACTCGTGCTGTTCATGACTCCCGGATTAGCACTGTTTTACGGAGGTATGGTCCGGCGCAAGAACGTTCTCAGCACCTATCTGCACAGCTTCGTGATGATGGGTGTCGTGAGCGTCTTGTGGCTACTAGCCGGATACACCATCGCCTTTGGGAAAACCACTAACGGATTCATAGGCGGATTTGAGTTTCTAGGCGGCAACGGCATCTCGATGAAGGAGCCGTACACGTACTTCACCCCTCCGACCACCATTCCGGCTGGTCTCTTCATGCTGTTTCAGATGATGTTCGCGATCATCACTCCCGCGCTCATTTCCGGTGCAATCGCCGAGCGCATGAAGTTCGGTGGATACCTTCTGTTCACTTCCCTTTGGTCGCTCCTCATCTATGCTCCCGTTGCATGCTGGGTGTGGAACCCCGGCGGCTGGTTGTTCGGTAAAAGTGCGCTCGATTTCGCGGGTGGAACCGTAGTTCACCTCGCCAGCGGCGCCTCGGCGCTAGCGGCCGCGATTGCTTTGGGCAAACGAAAAGCCCTGGACCATGAACCGATCCTGCCCAACAACCTCACTACGACGCTGCTGGGAGCGGGCATTCTCTGGTTCGGCTGGATTGGCTTTAACGCTGGTTCCGCGCTGGGTATGAACGACATTGCCATCAACGCCTTCATCACCACCCACGTGGCCGCTGCGGCTGGCATGCTGGGTTGGCTCCTTACGGAACAAATCAAGTTTGGCAAGCCCACGGCTCTGGGAGCGGCATCAGGACTGGTTGCTGGCTTGGTTGGCATCACTCCCGGGGCAGGGTTCGTCACGCCGGTGGCGGCCATCGGTATCGGTCTTGCGGCGGGCATAGTCTGTTGCCTCGCCCTTGAACTGAAGAAGCTCTTCAAGTTTGACGATGCGCTGGACGTAGTCGGAGTCCACGGCGTTGGAGGTGCCCTCGGAGCCATCCTGACCGGCGTCCTCGCGGATGCGGCGGTGAACCCCGCCGTAGAAGGCGCGCTGAAAACAAATGGTGGCCGAGGCGGTCTCATTCTCACTCAATTCATCGGCATCGCCGCCGTGGGCGTCTTTGCCTTTGTCGGTTCCTTCCTGCTTCTCAAGATCGTTCAGGCAGTCGTAGGCATTCGCGTCACCGAAGCCCAGGAATCGGAAGGCTTGGATCTTGCCCTTCACGGAGAGTCGGGTTACAACTTGGAGGCGCAAAACTAGCGAGCGAGGAAATCCAATGGTAAAAATCGAAGCATATATTCGCAACAGTCGGCTGGAAGCCGTGCAGGACGCCTTGGACAGCGTGGACGTCTCTGGCTTCACCGTTATCGACGTTCGGGGGCGTGGTCGGTCCAAAGGGGCGACCCACACTTACCGAGGGTCGCAGTACACGCTCAGCCTGAGTCCGCGACTCAAACTGGAGATTATCGTTGAAGATAATCAGGCGGAGGAAGTTGCGGCTGAGATCCTCAAAGCCGCCCAAACTGGGGAAGTAGGCGACGGGAAGGTCGTCATTATTCCCATCGCCGATGTGATCCGCATTCGCACCGGCGAGCGTGGTCCGATCGCCCTGTAACGATCGTTCGGGCGACTCATGTTGGGCCGATGAACCCGGGAACACCAAGCCCCGGGGTCGGCCCATCTGCTAAAGTAGAGTCTGCGCAATGCCGTATGTAATCACTGAGCCCTGTATCGGAGTTAAGGACAAGTCTTGTATGACCGTTTGTCCGGTCGATTGTATCTACGAGGTGGATGGCGAAGACCAGTTGTTCATCAACCCTGACGAATGCATTGACTGCGGTCTGTGCGAAGCCGAGTGTCCGGTCAACGCCATTTTTGTTGACACCGACGTGCCGGCAAATTTCAAACAGTTTATTGAATTGAATGCCCTAAAAGGCCGCGCCGCCTCCGCCTAGCGAAATCCCTATTAACCCATCGTGGACGACGAATTTTCTGATGAGCTTAACGACCGTTTGAACGAGCCGGAAGCTCATCCGCGTCCTCTATCCGGCAATCCGCTGGAAGTTGCTCAGGACCAGTTCATTCTGGAGTGGGGCCGAATGTCATCCAGTTGGGGCATCAATCGAACGATGGCGCAGATCCACGCGCTACTTTTCGTGGTCGGCGAACCCTTGGAAGTGAACGAGATCATGGATCGCCTCCAGATTTCTCGTGGAAACGCGAGCATGAATCTGCGTGAGCTAATGGATTGGGGGGTTGTTCGTCGATTCCGCCAACCCGGCGATCGCAAAGACACCTACATCACCGAAACCGATCCTTATCAAATGTTCATCCGCATAGTTAAGGAGCGGAAGCGAAGAGAGATTGACCCGACCGCAGAAGCGATCGCGGAAGTGATCGCGCGACTGCCGGAACACGATACAAGTGAAGATGTTCAGTCGTTGAGAACACGGCTTTCCGGGCTTCTCGAAATCTTTGAGTTGGCCGATGCCGTTTACAAAGAGATCTTCCGGGTTGAGATGTCCTTCGAAGAGTTGAAGGGCCTCATTCCTAAGCGGTAGATTCGCAAGAGTTGCATGAGACAGGATGGGGTCTAAAAGACCTCATCCAAGATTTGATCACCAACAAATCGATTGCCCAACCTGGCAGGTAACGTACTGCCATGGTTCGCCTAGGAATTATTGGTTGTGGGCAGATCGCCCAGCAACACTTCGCCAACTACAAGAACATTCCCGACGCTGAGGTCGTGATATGCGCCGATATTAACGGTGCAACGGCTGAAGCCTCGGCCCAGAAATGGGAAGTTCCGCACTGGACCACCGATTTTCGCGAGATCTTGAAGCGAGACGATATTGACGCGGTGGATGTCTGCCTGCATAACAATTTCCACATGCCGGCTACGGTTGCGGTTTTGGAGAGCGGTAAGAACGCTTACTGCGAGAAACCGATGGCAGGAAGTTACGCCGATGCCGCCGCGATGTTGGAAGCAGCCAACCGGACGGGAAAGCATCTTCACATTCAGCTGGCAAACATCTACAGCAATGAGACCCGAGCCGCCAAAGAATTGATCGACCTGGGCGAGTTGGGAGAAGTATTTCACGCCCGCAGCACGGGCTTTCGACGTCGCGGGCGTCCGTTTGTCGATGGATACGGCACGCCAACCTTCGTACAAAAGCGCTTCAGCAGCGGCGGGGCAACATATGACATGGGCGTGTATCACATTTCGGAGATCCTGTATCTCTTGGGCAATCCGGATGTAAACCGAATTAGCGGCAAGACATACCAAAAGATGGATATGGATGCTCGTCGGCGAGAATCTTCGGGCTATGACGTGGAAGAACTCGCTCTGGGCTTCGTTCGACTCGCCGGTGGCTTGAGCATGGACATTATTGAGGCCTGGGCCATCAACCTCGGCAGTCTGGAGGGAAGCAGCATTGTCGGAAGCAAGGGCGGGGTTCGCTTGCATCCGTTTAGCTTCCACAAGAGCTATGGCAACCTGGATATTGACGGAGCCGCCAATATGGGAAGCGCCAACTTCCGCTGGAGAAACGTGGAAGGAACCGGCGGATTCTACGACAGCAGCCAGGCGCACTGGATTGCCGCGCTGCAGGGTCAGGTTCCGCTAATTCCAACGGCTGAAATTGCGCTGAATACGATGCTGATTTCAGAGGGAATTTTCCTCAGCGAATCACTCGACCGTGAGGTAACTGCCGACGAAGTTCGCGCGGCAAGCAAATCCACCGCCGTGCAAATCTGATACAAATACACCCCTCGGAGCCTGGCTTCGAGGGGTGTATTTGAGTCGCTTAGCGACCCGCAGCTTGCAAGATAACTTTAAAGCTCTTGGCAATGATTCTAAGATCGATGGCCGGCGACCGGTGCTTGATGTAGTACAGGTCGTACTGCAGCTTGATGAGGCTATCTTCCTCGCTACTTCCGTAACGATACATCACCTGCGCCCAACCGGTGAGACCAGGCTTGACGGCGTGGCGTGCCCGGAAGAATGGAATTGATTCCGCGAGGAGCTTCGTAAACTCGGGGCGCTCGGGGCGAGGACCGATGAGGCTCATTTCGCCGATAAGAACGTTCCAAAATTGCGGGAGTTCGTCGACTCGTGTCTTCCGGAGAAAATTACCGACCTTGGTGATTCGAGGATCATCCTCTACGCACCACTTGGCACCGGCCGCTTCCGCATTCGTGACCATGGAGCGAAACTTGTAAATTCGGAATTCCTTACCGCCCTTGCCGACGCGCATTTGGCTGTAGAAAAGCGGACCAGGACTGCCACCAAATTTATTCACGAGCAGCAGAATTGGGGACACCAAGGCGGTGACGACTAAGCCAATCAAGCCGGCAACGAGATCCACCACACGGACCAGTACGTCGTGTACGAGCGGGGAGCGGAAATGCTCCATAGGGAACATAATTCCCCAATTGTCGCCCACATGCTCGACCGCAACTTTACTGGTGAGCGTTTCGTACAGCGCCGGCATGCTGAGAATGCGAACTCCGCGTTCTCGCGCAGTTACAAGACTTTCGAAGACTTCGGCCGAGATCACGGACACCCGATTTACCGAAAGGCATATGGTGTCGATCTGGTGACGATCGATGAGTTCCGGTACTTCTTTACCGGTGCCAATGACCGGCATACCGCAGTGAACTTTTCCACTCTTCTCGGGATCATCATCGACGAACCCCACCATTTGGTAGTCCTGCTCTCCCCGACGAAGCTTTTCGTGAAATTCTTGAGCAAGGATTCCGCCGCTCACCCCGGCCCCCACGACAAGTACTCGTTTGGTGAACGGAACGACCTTGGCGGCCAGCGCGAACATGGTGCGCCAAGTCGCAAAAGCGATCACGGCCATCGCCGCGAACACGCTGTCATCAAACAGTCCAGCGTGGATCCGTCCTTGATAGAGGGATCTGGCGGCGATTACGAGAAGAATGGCGCAGAGAGTCGCTCGGTGGGTGCGGCTTAGCGAGGAAGCACGGGCGAGGGAGTATAGATTGAGACTCATTACCAACACCATCCAAAGTGCCATCGAGGCAAGAATCACGACCATCTCTAGACTGCCCAGCATGATCGGCCGTTCGACGTGGCGCTGCAATGTAGCTGCGATGGCAGGGGCTCCCAAGGTCAGCCCATCCCCCAGCAGCAAAAACCATTTGCCTTCTCGATGGGTTAAAACGCCCTTACGTCCGCGCGACAGTTCAATCACCCCTGATGCATTTTTCCGGTCCGACCTCGGCTTAAAACCTTTCTCATCAAGCTGAGCCATTATTACACTCTCCTTTGGCGAAACCACAATCAGCGGTTTGACCCAATCTATGACCAGGTTCTTTCACGGTATTTCGTCCAATAATCGTCACGGAGCGATCACCCCTTCCGATCAACTCCAGCGCATCCCGGGAGTAATTACTCCTTCGGCGAGACTTATCAAAATGAACGGGCAACATATTCTCCTAATATTATGGTGCCCGTACGTTAACAAAACCTTATGATGCTCTCCGGGACTGAAATGGCGAGGGATGAACACGGCGAAACCAGCAAAATTATCTGCTATCAAAGCGGGACAACAACGTATGTTTGACGCATAAATTGCTTCAGAGTTCGAAATATCCGACATTTTTTAAAGAATTTCGCCCTATAGTGATGTGAGGGCGAAAAAAGGTGATACCTTTCGCGACTCGAAATCGTACGGATATATCAGGCAAGGAAGCCAAATATGGTTTACAAACAAGTACTAAACCGAAATTCGAAGGCAACGAAGTCATCCCGCGGTCTGGAATCTTGGCTCGTTCAAAACGAGCCAGAACTTGGTCGGAAGGTGGCTCAGCAACAGCTCGCGAAGCGAAGCAGTTGGTACGCGCGCTATCTAGAGGTGAATCCTAGCTAACGTCGAAACCGAGAAGGCTGAGGCGAGATTGGATCTTGTCTTAGTCTTCTGGGGTGATTGATTTCCGCCGGTTAGTCTACGGGTTTCCGCCGGTGAGCCCACCAGGCGCTCCCAGACCGCCCATCATTTGCTTGCTTAGCATGCCACCCGCCGCGACGTCGGAGGCGATGTTGAACCACTTGGTTTTCTGATATTTGGAGCAAATGTCACCCAACTTTTGGTCGGTTCGGGCAAAGTAGCGATCGATCCCGCTGTAGCTACCATTCTGCATCTTCTTCGCCTGTTCCAGAGCCTTTTGCGGATCGTTGGCAACTCCGTTTAGCATTTCACCGAGATCACCCATCATGCCCGGAATTTCGTTGAGAGCGCGAGAGTAGTCGTCGGCCAAAGGACGACATTCTTCCGGCGGCGGTACGGAATTGAAAAACGTGATCAAATCATCCCATTGCGGCCGAAGGTCTAGAATCTTCCCTTTCGTGTAGGTACTGGGCTCCTTATCTCCGCTCGCTCCTTCCGACTGGTCGTACGGGTCCATCAATCCCATCCCGGCACCAAGAACCGAGTTCTTCTGCATGAACACGGTGAGTTCCGCCGTCTGGTCGCCGCTGAGCTCAACCTTCCGTCGCTCCGTTTCCTGCAAGTGCTTTAGCCAAGCTTCCACGTCGGCTGGCATTTCGGGGCGTTCGGCGGTTTTTTCAAGGACTGGCGTCGGGGCGTTAGCCGGCTTTTCTAGAACCGTGTTTGGCACGACTCCCCGAGCTTCCAGAGTCCCAGAAGCTGGTGTAGATCGCGACATTTTAAGTACGCCGGCCGCGCTTAATCCCACCCAAGCAGCAACGATACAGAGGACGATGCCAACGATCCAAGCAACCGTTTGCCGACGGCGGGCAACCGCCGCAGTGGGGGCAAACGGGTTCGGCGCCCCCATCCCGTTCGGTGGCGGATTCGCAGGAGAGCCGTTGGAGGGTTTCATGTCGATCGGTGTGAAATTCGATGAGTCGGTGAACACTCGTACACGCAACATCTAATAGGACGCCGGGGGCCACCCGGTATGTTCTGAGACTGACCTTCGCTAACTATCCTTTTATACATTTCACGCCAACGCATCAATCACCACGACCGGATCCGTACGTAAGAATGCAAACCAAATGTGCGATGGCCGTTGCCCAAAGGCGGATTCCACTAAGTCTGCATAAGCCAAGCCCTGCCGCCTGTATCCGCCATGCATCTTAGCTTCCGCGGCGGCGCCATCCGCAATGCGATCGGTCTTGTAATCCACCACCTCGATCAATCCGTCCGCATTCCGAAACATGAGGTCCAGAATGCCTTCCAGTAAAACGCCGTCCCGCTGGATACCCAGATATGCTTCTCGCAATGCGTCGGGGGCAACTGCCGCTCGTCGAATCGGATCAGTCAAGAGCGCCGCACGGGCCAAACGCAAAACTTCTTCACTGTCCGCACGTAGTGCGGTGCTGACGGCTATTGCATCGGATTCGTCAATGGACTGCAAGTTAGATTGTTCCAACACACGGTGGAGCGCCAGACCGAACGCCGTCCCTGCTTTGCCAGCCGGGAATGATGGGACGTTTTGCTCACCGTCCGCTGACGATTCCGATTCTTGCGGTTCATCCGCGTCGAACTCGTCAGCCTCAGTAGAGTTGCCCAGTTCTAACGACTTCCGCGCGAGTTTGGTTGGGGTCGTTCTTGGCTCCACGAAATCCACATTTCTGATTGCCTCTATTTGAGATACATCCTGGTTCAGCACAGGACGCGGAAATTCCGTAACTGGCGCAAAGGATTCATCAATTTCTTGTTGTAAAAGCGAAAGATCGTGGCATAAGTCTCCGGCCGCCGGCTTTTGTTTACTCCGCCGCCAGCCACTTAGGGCAACCAGCTTTTCCGCCCGCGTCATTGCCACGTAGATCAACCGGTCACGTTCATGCTTTTCTTCGATCCGGGCGGCTGCTTCCAGGTCGTTGTATCCGGGAGCAGCCGCCCCCGGGCCTAGTTTCAGCAACAGCTCGTTACCTTCGATAAACCATTCCGGCGACGTGAATCGGCGACTGGCCCCAAATCCGCACGCGATGACGGCAGGAAATTCCAATCCCTTACTGGCGTGCACGGTCATGATCCGCAGAGAATTTTCGTCATCTTCCGGCACCGGTGCCTCGGCCCCATCCCCAATTTCGCCATCAGAAATTGCCACCAAGAGGTCAGATACTTCGTCGCGTCCGTCTGCGCTCAATTGAAGAGCGCACGCACGCAGCCAGTTCAAACGATTCCAAGTTTGCGCCGGCCGGGCGGAATAGACCGCCGCAACTTCGAGGCCAGTCTTTTCAATAATGAGATTGATCGCGTCGGTTGCGGACAGACCACGAATCTGCTCCAACACGGCGTCCAACGAGGGATAGCGCTCGAGAGCCTCCGGCAAGTCGGCCTCTCGGCATCCGAATGCAAGTGATCGCAGCGCGGCTGCCCGCCAGAATCGCTGCTCTTGCATTTCTTCTGCGATACTGAGCCTTAAAATCGCCATGATCCCGGCGACCTCGGGGGATTCAATTAGGTTCCGAGAACCTTCGACCCGGCATGGAATGCCCCGTAATCGGAGGCAATCCAGCAATTCGTTCAGATTGGTGCGGCTGGCTACCAAGATTGCGGTTCCCGCGCCCGCCAGTTCCTCCGGGATCCCCGCCGCAATCGCCGCCGCCTGCTCCATCTCGCGACGCCCATGCTTCTCTCCT
>CANFJD010000030.1 GCA_947447315.1 Fimbriimonadaceae bacterium | reverse complement strand
GGATTGGTGGCCGGACATGCTGGACGCGGTCGGGCGGGTGGAAGGCTTCGATGCTTCCCTGCCGATCGGCGAGATTCCCCCCGAGAAGTTGCACGCGGTCTGGTACGGATTGGACGAGCCGATTGTGGTGCAGATGAAGTACGGCAAAGGCATGCGCACCTTCACAACGGAGTGGAAGGGCGTTTTGGCCAGCCTGAAGCGGCGGTACGAGGAGACGGAAAGTGAATGGGTGAAGCAAGATCTGGACCAGTACATGAGCACCCGTCCGTGTCCCACTTGCGGCGGCAAGCGGCTGAAGCCAGAGACCCTGAGCGTGAAGGTGGCGGATCACGATATGAGCCAGATTACAACGATGTCGATTGGGGTTTGCCACGAGTATTTCCGCACCTTGAACTCTAAGTTGTCGCCGCGGCAGATCACGATTGCCGAGCGGGTGGTGAAGGAAGTTTTGGAACGGCTGAATTTTTTATCGGACGTGGGACTGGGCTATTTGACGCTTGATCGAAGCGCGAAAACATTGAGCGGAGGCGAGGCGCAACGCATTCGATTGGCGAGTCAGATTGGAAGTGGCTTGATGGGCGTGCTCTACGTGCTCGATGAACCCAGCATTGGCCTGCACCAACGCGACAATCACAAGCTGATTGATACGTTGAAGCGGCTACGTGACCTTGGAAATACGGTACTGGTGGTAGAGCACGACGAGGAGACCATGATGGCGGCGGATTGGCTGATTGAGCTGGGTCCGGCGGCGGGAGAACACGGCGGTCACGTGACGGCGGCGGGCACGGTGGACGACTTTACGAAGTCGAACGCCATCACCGCGCAATATTTGCGCGGTGAGAAGCGGATCGATATTCCGTCGAAGCGACGGCAGCCACGATCTCCCAATCCGTTGGTGAGCCCTGCGGTTGCGGTGGCAGAACCGGTCGCTCCCGTGGAACCGAAGGCGAAGAAGGCGGCGAAGCCGCGCAAAGAGCGGCAGTTGTAACCGCGACTAGAGAAGCGGTCGGAGGTGGGCAAATGCCCACTCGGCCAGCGAAATGGCGCCGTAGGTCTCGGGTGAGTATTCAAGTTCGAGCGGCAGACTCCGGAGTCCGTTGATCATTTCGACGTAGCCATCGGCGAAATCAGGGTGACCACCCTGGGCGATGAGCGTTTCGCGCACGGCGGCATCGGGAATCTCAATCGGGGTGATGGTTCGCCCGAGGCCTTCGGAAACTTGGGCCACGGCTTCGCGGGTGGTAAGAGCATTTAGTCCGGTTACGAAGCGGACTTCTTGGTCGGTCCAACCCGATTGCAGTAACCAACCGGTGGCGTGATCAGCGATGTCTTGGGTGGCAATAAAGGTCGTCGGATGATCCAGGGGCACGTTGGTGTAGTACTGGCCATTCTTAATAGCTTCCAACTGCATCAGGAAATTTTCGAAGAAAAATCCGGCACGGAGGTGGCGGATGGCGGCGGAGGTTGTGTTCAGGGCGACCTCATTTCGGGCGAGACCGCTGATAAGGCCGATTCCGCTGGTGTGCTCACCGCCGACGCTGCTGAGGTGAATGACCCGGGCGATGCCTTCGGTTTGGATGGCTTCGACGGCTGCCTGGCCCAACCGTTCGTAGTGACCAACTGGATTGGATTGGCCATAGAGGGGAGGCGATAACCAGAACAGCGCGTCGGCGCCTTTGGTGGCAGCGGCGAGTGATTTACCGTCCAGGAGATCGCCCTGGATGATGTCCAGATACGGATGGTAGGCAGCATCGATCTTCGCGGGATCGCGGGCGATGACGACGGGGCGAATACGAGCGACAACGAGGTTCTTGACGATCTTGCTTCCGATGTTTCCGGTGGGAGTAGTGACCACAACTTTCATAGCACTTAGACTTTACGGTAGGATTTATGGACGATAGATGCTCACAAGTCCTGATTATATGTCTGATCGTCCGGAAATTTGGCAAATCGATTCTTTGCTCAACACCATCGAAGTGAAAAGTGAGGTGGTGGCAGCGATTCATTTGTTAACTGACTCAGGGGTGTCGTTCCCCGGCGACATAGAGTTTGTGAAGTTTTTCTATGTGGCGGAAGGATCGTTTTTTGTGAGCACGGATTCAGGGCCTTGGCAGCGGGTGCAGGCCGGGGATTTCGCGATTTTTCGGCCGGGAGTTCGCTATGACGCGGTGACGCTGATTGGTTTGGAGCCGGTACCGATTGATGTTTGGATTGCGAGGATGAACATGGCTTGTCAGAGTGGGATGCATTATGTTCTGGAGGGGGATCGACTGCGGACATCCCTCATTTCGGGACGGGCGCACGTGAGGGATGCGCGCACGCACCCGGTTTGGCGCTCGTTACCGGCGAGTTTGATTGGCCCTTGTCCGACGGCGGGCAACGCTTTGAAGGCGGTGATGGAAGAATTGAGCCGACCACTGCCTGGCTCGCAGACGATCGTTAATCGGCTGCTGGATATCGCGGTGATGCAGGCGGTGCGGCAACATTCAGAGCAATCGGGAGCACTGGGCGTTATCCTGCACGATCCTGAGATTGGACGAGTGGTGGCGGAGATTCATCGCCAGCCAGCGCACGCTTGGACGCTGGCCGAAATGGCGCGTTTGGCGGGTATCTCGCGGAGTCACTTTGCGGAGCGATTCCGAAATCGGCTGGGTCAACCGCCCGCGGAATACGTGACGAACGTGCGGATGCACCGGGCGGCCCGATTACTCTCGAATCCGGATGTGACGGTGGCGGAAGCGGCGGCTAAATCTGGGTACGCGAATGAGGCGGCGTTTAGCAAGGCTTATCGGCGGGTCACCGGCGGAAGTCCGGGGCGGACGAGGAGCCGCGCACGGGGGAATCATGTTGTCGCGATCTGAACCCGGGTTGGAATTTCTGCACCGGCGAGAGTTATCGCGATTTATGGTGGTGGACGCGGAAAAAACGGTCGGTCGGTTGGATTATGTTTTGCACGGAGAGAAGGCTCACTTGGTGCACACAGAAGTGGACCCGGCATTGCGAGGCCAACAGATCGCGAGCTTGCTGACAGAATTCGCGATTCGGGAGCTAATGGCTAAAGGTTTACGAATTGTTGCGGAGTGCCCGTTTGTGGTTGCCTACCTGAAGCGTCACCCAATTATTTACGGCGATTGAAGTCGCAATAACGGTTGATTTCGGTGCCGATTCTGCCCGCAACCTGTAGATATTGTATAGTGGCTTTAATCTGGATCCCCAGATTTTTGGAATAAGACATGATGTCCTACACTTTGCGCACGGTGGCGCTTGCCATCGGATTTTCTTCGTTAACGCTGGCATTCGGTCAGGATGTAGCCTCCTCGGTCAAGTTAGGCGGCACTGAATCAGTCACTTCGGCCGTTACCCCTCAGAACGACGTGTTGCGAGCCCGCGTTTATACGCTCTACGGGCCGAGCGGATTGATCACGGCTCCGAACGCTTACGTCGTGACCCCGGGTCGGGTTGCCCTCGGCACGTTTTTCGGGAACGATAAGTCTTTCGGCGCCAACTACGGAGTCATTCCCGGGCTCGAGATCGGAGCGAGTTACCTGGATCGGGCGGATGGAAAAGCGAAGACGCTCGCAAACGCAAAGTTCAATATTGTTCCTTCCAACTGGAAGCATGTTGAATTTGGCGTCGGCGTGATCGATGCGGTTGACGCCGTTCAGCGAACGTACTACTTCATGGGCTCGTTCGAGTATTTGCCGCCGGACATGCTGACCAGCCACGGCATCATCGGCGCGCGTGCTCACGTTGGCGTAGGCGACGGTATTTACAAGAAGAATATGATTTTGGGCACCGAATTGCTGTTCAGCCAACGGCTGAGCGCGATCGTGGAATATGCCTCGCGCGACGTGAACTACGGACTTCGGTACGTGGGAACGGAGGGAGTTCGGTTTGGCGTGGGAATTCAGGCCAACCATTTGTACGTAAATCTAACCACGGCGTTTAATTTCTAACGCCGGCACCATGATTACGCAACGCACGGCATCGCCTCCCCAGGTCGCCGTGCGTTCTCTTGTGTCCTCTCAGGCAGAAGCTCTCTTTCACAGCGTCCTAAATTCGGTGGATTTCGGGATCATGGTCACCGACCTTGACCACATGACACTGGCCTGCAACGGGCGGTTTGGCGAATTGTGGGGAATTGACATCGAGCAGGCGGTGGCGAGCCAGCCGACGGCAGTGCGAGAAATGGCGCGTCAGCGAATTGTGGACTTTGACGGCTGGCTTTCGAACTTGGAGGAGGTTTATGCCGATCCACATCGATCTCAGCACGACGAGTTGTTGCTTCACCATCCGCACTTGGTGCTGAATCGTTCCACCAACCCGGTTTACGACGCGGCGGGAGCTTTGGTTGGACGGATTTGGACGTTTGAGGACGTCACCCAGACGCACCGCTTGCAGCGGATGCGTGATCTCATTCACGCGTCGAGTACGGAATATGATCCCGATCCGGCATTCATTTACCGCCGAATTACGGAGCGGGTTGGCGCATTTTACGGCTCGCTCTCATTACTTAGCATTCGTGACGGCGAATTGCTGCACTTTCGGGCCACGGGCGGGCCAGGAAGCGATTCCCTTCCGGTGATGCAAAACGCAATGGCCGATTCGTATTGCCAGTTTTGTCTTCAGGAATCCAAGCCGGTGATCATCCAGGATGCCCGTGAGCACCCACAGTTTTCGGAGTTACTCCCGTCGAAAGTTGGACTGAACCGGTACGCCGGAGTGCCGATATTTTCGCCCGAAGGGGATGCCCTTGGAACGCTGTGCATCATGGATGGACGAACGGCGGACCCGTTAGATGGTGAGGATTTACGATTTCTCCAAGTCTTGGCGGTTCGTATTGGTAGCGAGCTGAGTCGAGAACGCCAATTGAGCAGTTTGCGGAATGCGCTGCGGGAAAGCGAGCAGCACCTTATTGAAAGCGAAAAACTTGCCATTACGGGAACCTTGGCGGCGTCCGTTGCGCACGATATTCGGAATATTCTCAGTACGATTTCGCTTCAAATTAGTTTGGGGGACTCCGAGCCGACCGTTACCTTGAATCAGGTGAAGGACCAACTGGAGCGGTTTGACTTGATGGCTCACCGCCTGCTCAGCTACGCACGACCGCAGCGAATTTTGCTCCAAGCGGTGGATCTACGTGAGGTGGTGAAACGGGTCGCGGACTTGCTGGCGGTTCACCTGCGGATATCGGACATTAACTTGGTGATCGATATTCCTACGTCGGTACCGCTGGTATCGGCAGACCCAACACGGCTGGAACACCTGTTTGTGAATCTTGGTTTGAATGCGATTCAAGCGATGCGTCAGGATGGGTGTCTGACAATTAACGCGACGGCGGATGAAGGCGGCGTTAGGATCTTGGTGAGCGATACCGGGCCCGGGATGACGGACGCCCAGGTAGCCGGGCTCTTTCAGCCATTCAAAACGACACGACCGGGAGGTTTCGGCCTAGGTTTGTTCTCATGTCGTCAAATTGCGAGAGAATGCGGAGGCGACTTGTACCTTGAATCGGAGATTGGCAACGGGACGCGCTTCTTCATTCGGTTACGAAGGATGGACTTATGAAAACGGCGGAAATTTTGTTGGTGGATGACGACCGTTTTTTGGTAGATGCGATACGCACGCTGCTGAAGGGAGAGGGATTCACGGTTCGGGAGGCGAATGATGCTGCCGACTGCTACAAACTGATTGCCGAATCCGTGCCGGATTTATTGATCCTCGACTGGGGTTTGCCAGACGAAAACGGCTTGACCGTTTGTCGCAAACTGCGGCAGGATCACGATTTTCCAATTGTGATGCTGACTTCGCGGTCGGCGACCGTGGACAAAGTTTTGGGTCTAGAAATGGGGGCGGATGATTACATCACCAAGCCGTTCGATGCCCACGAATTGGTGGCGCGGGTGAGGGTTCAATTGCGGCGGGCACGTCCGGTCGCCACTGTGGAAGTCCATACCGGATTTAGCGTTGGTTCACTATTCATCGACGAAGTGGGACGGCTGGCGAAGGTTGATGGAAATCCGATTGAACTCACCGAGACGGAGTTCAAATTGATCCATTATTTGGCGAAAAATCCCGGACGCGCACTTAGTCGCGAGATGCTCTTTGAACAGGTTTGGGGCTACGAGATTGATTTCAACTCAAACAGTTTGGAAGTGATGGTTTACCGTTTCCGAAACAAACTGGAGGCCGCGAAAGCGAATGTGGTGATCCGCACGAGACGGGCTTACGGCTATCAACTAGAGCACGTTTGAGGGGAGTCACGGCAATAAGTCCCGTCGCCCGCTAGTCAGTGGGCAACTATTATCAAATGCTTGCTCTGATTGCCGCCATTGCCGTCGGTGTTTCACCGACGATCTCTCTTTCGCTGAACGTACCGGAGGGAGGCGGGGAGGCAGAATTCCTTACGGCAATCCGGGAGCAGATCCGCATGGGGGTTAACGGCAGCTACGCTTCGTTTACCTGGCCGGAACTGGAGCCGGCGCCCGGGCAATTCAACAAGGCGAAGTTAGACGAGAGCACCGGTATTGGCAAGTTCATTGGCGGCAATCAGTTGGTCACGATCAAGACGGTGGACACGGTGAAGCCCGTTCTGCCCGCAGATTTGGCGACCAAGCCGTTTGTGGACGCGGAATTACAGGCAAGGTTTGCCGCATTTGTAGACCGCCTAGTGCCAGCACTGCCAAAGTTTGTGAAGTACCTCAGCTTGGGCAATGAAGTGGATGGCTACTTTGCCGATAAACCGGAGGCGCAAGCGGCATTCACAAAAATGGTGGCGGCGGCGCGATTGGCCGCGGCGAAGTCCCGGCCCGATTTGCACGTAGGGATGACGCTCACTTACACGGGCATGACGGCAAATCCGGCGCAAGCAAAGTCGTTGCTTGCGGGTGCCGATTCACTGATACTTACTTACTACCCGTTGGATAAGTCGTATCAGCCGGCGAGTGCGGATCTGGTTCCGGCTCAGATTAAGTCGATTTTGTCACTCGCGGAAACCCGGGACGTGGTGTTCCAAGAGGTGGGATACCCATCCAGCACCGCGGTCGGCAGTAGTGATTCGAAGCAATCGGCCTTCATCTCGGCAGCGTTCGCGGAGTTTCGGCGACAGTCGCAGATCAAATTTGCAAACTACTACATTCAAGGGGATTTCACCCCTACCCAGATGGGCTACTTTACGCAGTATTACGGATCATCCGACGCGAAATTTGTGGGCTTCCTGAGTTCGTTGGGATTACGAGATGCGACGGGTAAGCCGAAGCCGTCATTAGCAACGTTTCGCGAAGAAGTGAGGAAGACCGTTACTGAGCAATGAGCTAGGCCGTGAAGCCTAGCATTGGCTTGCGGTAACGCAGAAGGCGACCTTCGTCGGGATCGGTGATGTCGCCATGGTAGATAAAGTGGTTTTTTATCAGCACGCGACCGGACGCTACGTTATCGGGACGGGTGGAGGCCCATATTTCGGTGATATCGGGCTGTTGAAAAATCCACCGGCAAAAGGCATCCACCATTTCGGTGGCAAATCCGTGCCCCCACACAGAGCGGTTGAACCCGTATCCAATCTCTACCACGCCATTTTGCGGAGTGCCCTTAGCGGAGATCATGCCCACCGCCGACTGGCTCCGCTTCTCAATGACAGCGCCGCCCCACTCGATGGCTTCGGGATTTTGAGCTCGGTTCTTTAGCCACATCGGGAAAATGCGGACGGCTTCCCCGGGCCACTCATCGGGATATTCGATTCCTTCCCAGGCGAAGGGAACATTTTGGAGCCGCAATTGGAGAACTTCAGTGGGAATTCTCACCAAGAGGAGGCGCGGCGTTTCGATGATCACTATTCTCGTTTTCCCGTTCGCCCATTGTGAACGGTGGGCGTGCCGAATGGTCGCGTGGGTAACTTACGAAAGTGCTTGCCGCCCCACTTGCCCACCCCGGCAGAATTTTGCGAGAACTATTCTCGAAATCGACCCTGTGTATCCCGGGGGTTTTTAACGCTTTGAGCGCGCGCAGCGCGACGGACGCCGGGGCAGCCGCACTTTACCTTTCGGGTGGGGCCATGACGAATGCCAACTTGGGGGTCCCGGACATTGCCCTAGCGACACTGACCGAGTTTGCCCAGCAAGCGGGCTACATAACGGCGGTGACTCAATTGCCAGTGTTGAGCGATGCCGACACGGGCTTTGGCGAAGGCAATAATGTCCGGCGCACGGTGATCGAGATGGAGCGGGCCGGCCTGGCGGGGATTCATTTGGAAGACCAGGTGAGTCCGAAACGGTGTGGGCATCTGGACGGAAAGGCGTTGATTCCGGCGGAGCAGATGGAGGAGAAAATTCGTAGCGCGGTGTCGGCAAAACGGGATCCTGACTTCGTCATCGTGGCGCGAACGGATGCGCGATCGGTGGATGGGATCTCAGCGGCAATTGACCGGGCAAAGGGGTATGTCGCCGCGGGAGCAGATGCCGTGTTCCCCGAGGGCCTTCAATCAGAGGCTGAATTTGCGGAGTTCCGGGAGGCCATCTCCGTGCCGTTGCTAGCGAATATGACCGAGTTTGGGAAAACCCCTTTGATTCCCGTGAGTCGTTTTGCTGAGCTGGGGTACGAGATGGTTATTTTCCCGGTGACGGCGATGCGTGCGGTTTTGAAGACGATGGACGACGTCTATGCTGAATTACTGCACAGCGGAACCCAAGCGGGCATGATGGACCGCTTGCGGACACGAGCCGAACTCTACGACCGGTTAGAATACGACCGGTACGGAGAGGTTGGATACGATGGCCGGTAACTGGACAGAGAAATCGATGCAAATTCGCGCGGCGATGGTTGGCGTGGAACAGCAGTGCCTCTCGATCTCACCGGATCGAGCATTCCGACTCTTACGATCACATCCTCATCCCGTATGGATTGACATTCTCACCAGCGATACTCCGGAAGCACGGGAGATTCTGGTTAACAAAATGGGTTTCCACGAGTTGGCCGTGGAAGACGCGCTGAGTCGCAACGAGCGGCCCCAGCTTCAGCAGTACGGGGATGTTATTTTCTTTAGTATCAGCGTTCTGCGGCGCACCTCCGCGCGAGAAAAACTAACGGCGTCGGATTCCGAGATCACCTCGCTGGCGGAAGGAAACACATTCGAAGAGATTGGATTCTTTATCGGTGACAACTTCTTGGTGACGGTGGCTAGTGAGCCATTCGAAGAGCTTGAAGCGGTGTTTAAAGACTGGACGAAGCCCAATGGACGGATGACGCTCGGAACGGCCTACGTCGCCCATGCGGTGATTGATCGGGTGGTGGACGCTTATTTCCCCGCTCTCGATACGATTGAGGAAGTTGTAGACGGTGCTTTTGATGCCTTGGCGGCGGGAAGCGAGACGGAGATGGCCCTCATCATTAGCAGTAAGCGGGACCTATCCGCGATGCGACGTCGACTCAACCCGACTCGAGATGTGTTGAATGCCTTGCTTCGCGTTGGGTCGGCGGAGGTGCCGCAGGAGGCAATGCCCTATTTCCGAGATGTACTGGACCATGTACTGCGCCTTCTCGAAATGATTGACGAGACGCGTGACATGGTGGGATCGCTACTCGACGTTCACCTGAGTCAGGTTTCCAATAATCTCAACGTGGTGGTGAAGAAGATGACGGTTTTTGCCACCGTGCTGATGACGATGGCATTGGTGAGCGGCATCTACGGGATGAATTTTGACCATATGCCGGAGTTACACCATCCGTGGGGCTACCCGTTCGCTATCGCACTCATGTTTGCGCTGGGAGTCTTGGTTTTGGTGGGATTCAAAGTTGCCAAGTGGCTTTAATTGACCGCCACAGCCGCGTGCCGCCGGGCAAAATCGGCGAGCGCCTCGACCGCGTGATTATGGGAAATCTGTAACGTGACGGACGAGACAGGACGGGCGGTCGCCTCGGGAGCGCGGCACCAGGCTTCCAGACCGGAGCAGAAATCGCCAAACTCGTTCAGGCCCAATGTCTTCGCCGCCCCCTTCATGGAATGGCTATGGAGGGCGGCCTCCGTCCACCGGGCGTCAGCAACCGCGTCTTCAAATTTCTGCAAAGAGTCCTCCGTTGAGACGCTAAATGCGTCGATCAACTCTAACGCGAATGCAATGTCCTCATCGGCCGATGATAGCAACATTTTCTCGTCAAGATACTCGTCGGAAACGTGAGACATGTATATTTTCAATTGCCTGAGAAACGGCAAGCACCGTCTTTGACTGCCCTATAGGTAGCTACGTTCTATCATACACTGTGGTGTCACCTTTTTCCGAAAATCTACAGGTTCTGCCACAATCATTTCCGTGAGCAATAACTTAGGGGTCACTCCAAGAGACCAAGATTTCAGTGCTTGGTATAACGATTTAGTCATCAAAGCCGACCTCGCCGACGACTCGGCGGTTCGCGGCTGCATGGTGATTAAGCCGCTGGGATATGCCCTTTGGGAGAACATGCAGCGGGCACTCGATGACATGTTCAAGGCGACCGGGCACGTTAATGCCTACTTCCCGTTGTTCATTCCCAAGTCGTTTTTAGAGAAGGAAGCGGACCACGTAGAGGGATTTGCCAAGGAGTGCGCGGTGGTGACTCACCACCGACTCAAGGCGAACCCGAACGGTCACGGATTGATCGTAGATCCGGAAGCGAAGTTGGAGGAAGAGCTGATTGTCCGTCCGACCTCGGAAACGGTGATCTGGAACACGTATCGCAACTGGATTCAAAGCTATCGCGACTTGCCTTTGCTCATCAACCAGTGGGCGAACGTGGTGCGGTGGGAGATGCGGACGCGAAAGTTTTTGCGGACCACGGAGTTTTTGTGGCAGGAAGGTCACACCGCGCACGCTACCTATGAAGAAGCGGAGGAAGAGAGCCGAAAGATTTTGGAGGTTTACCGGACCTTTGCCGAGGAATGGATGGGCGTTCCCGTTTTGGTGGGGATGAAGAGTGAGAACGAAAAGTTTGCGGGAGCTCACCACACCTACACGATTGAAGCCTTGACGCAAGATGTACGGGCGATTCAGGCAGGAACGAGTCACCACCTAGGGCAAAACTTTGCGAAAGCGTTTGACGTGAAATTCCAGAGCAAAGAAGGGACTCTGGAATATGTCTACGCGACCAGTTGGGGCGTATCAACGCGATTGATCGGGACGCTGATCATGGTCCACAGCGACGATAAGGGGTTTGTGGCTCCGCCGCGGCTGGCGCCAGTACAGGTTGTGATCGTACCGATGGGACGGGATGAGGAGACGCGAAATCGAACTTACGGAGTTTCGGACCAATTTGCCGCCGATCTGGCGGCAGCCGGAATTCGAGTTCGCGTTGATAAGCGCGAAAAGGAATCGCCGGGACACAAATACAACTACTGGGAGATGCGTGGAGCTTGCACGCGGATTGAAGTAGGTCCACGAGACCTGGATGCAGGGACGGTCATTATCGCACGACGCGACACTGGAGATAAAGAAACCGTTTCTGTGGATCACGTCGTGGCACGAATCCCGGAGATCCTCGCCGATATGCAAGCCAACCTGTTTGCGAAGGCAAAGGCGTTTAACCTGGCGAACACTCACCGGGTAGACACTTGGGAAGAATTTGAGTCGATGTTTGCCGGCGAAGGTGGAGCCGGATTTGTGCTGGCTCACTGGGACGAATCCATATTGACGGCGGAAAAGATCGCCGAGAAGACAAAGGCAACGATCCGATGCATTCCGTTGGAGCCGTTACTTCCTTCGGATGCGGAGCCGGGACGATGCATCTTGACGGGTAATCCATCGCCCCGACGGGTGGTCTTCGCCAAGGCATATTGACACTACGCCTTTTGATACTGCGGTATCATTAGGCTTCACGCAGGGGTGTAGCTCAGCTGGTAGAGTAGTGGTCTCCAAAACCATTGGTCGCGGGTTCGAATCCTGTCGCCCCTGCCATTCTCCTTCAATTTTGCCCGAGTTGGAGAATGGATCCAATCCATCATCGGACTGAATGATGATGCAAAAGTCAGTCGCTCCATCTCAATCTGCCCCCGAAGACATCTATCTTGGACGGCGGACGGCTGAGGATTTGGCGGTCAGGTTTCGGCAGTGACCGGTATCGCTTTTCGACTAACATTTTTGGTGAGGAGAAGGATTATCTTCTTTCTATTGGTGCTGCATGGAATGGCGATAGGCGGTACCCCAGGGTCCCTTGCTGGCAGTTTGCGGCTTGGGGCGGCGTAGACAGTCAGATCTTTTTCTCCGTGATCGGGACAGGAAAAGCGACCCCAATGACGCCCCCGATGCTTCTAATCGTGCTCAGGACGAGAATGTCAGAGAAAAGCATCAAACAGGAACGAACGCGAAAATCCGCTGTTGCCGATCTCCGAATGAATAACGCTACCGCCAACACATCAGCCGATCGAGCATTGTGCCGTCAAATATGCTTCAATCGTAGAGCATGCGATATTTGACCGTTCAGGACATGTTGTGGATTAATTTGCAGGTTACGGGGCAGCCTCAGAAGTTCGTCTACGCGACCCTTGAAGAAGCCACGTTCACACAGTATGTTTACGGAGATTCGACACCGGCGGCGGAGCATGCGGCGCAATTTTTGACGGGTTGGGCGAAGTTTCAGCCGTTCTCGGCTGGCAATGAGCTTACGGGCGCAGTAGCCTTCTTGACCTTTTTGAAACTTAATAGTCTTGAGTTGACTGGTGTTTCGGGCAATCCGTTGACCTGGACCGAATCGGTCAAAAATGATCGGGCAGCGGTATTGGCGGCGATTTCCGAAAGTCATGATGGACACGGAGAGCCGACGCCCGCGCGGGCAATTATCCGCGACGTGCTGGCTCTGCTGCCAATACCCGCGTAATCTGCGGCATATTCAGCCGACCATCGCGGCTGGCATATGCTTGCCGACGATGTCGTGAATTACATCTTGCAATCGATTGGTATCCACGGGTTTCACGGCGAAATCATTTGCGCCCAGGCTCATGGCGCGGGTGACCGTTTCGATCGATCCAACGGTACTGAACATCACGATAGCGGCAGATTTTGCGGCATCCCGAGGTCGGATTTCGCGAAGCACATCCAAACCATCTACCCGGGGCAGTTTCATGTCCAGCAAAACAAGGTTCGGGCGAGCATTTGACTGGAAAAACCAATCGATGGCATCTTGCCCATCACGAATTACAACCACCTCATGGATGCCAATTTTGGTGAGGATGCGGAGCACGAGCATCTCAGTGTCCGCATCATCTTCAACAAGGACGAGGATGGGATTGGGATGGTGCCGTTCGTGCATCTACATATAGATCGGATGGCATCGAGAAAATGTTCGCCAAAACCACAAAGTGTCCCGAAGTCCGCAATATATTTTTGAATAGCAGGTAAAGCGAAAGTGCTCCACCCATACGGTCGAGAGACTTTCCCGAAGGTACGTTCTTTAGAAGCCAACGAACTCCGAAGAGAATGGAGCGGGCGACGAGATTCGAACTCGCGACATTTTGCTTGGGAAGCAAACACTCTACCACTGAGCTACGCCCGCGTTAGATACCGAAGTAAATTGGTTTGCCGAGGAATTCAGTCGGGATCGGCTGGAGTTGGAGCGGGTGGCGGGAATCGAACCCGCATGGCCAGCTTGGAAGGCTGGAACTTTACCACTAAGCTACACCCGCGCTCTTCTCTTAATTATGACCGGAAATTTCTTCTGCGCGCGACAGGATATGGACTAATAGCACTCCCCAGGTGCCTTCCATTGCCAAGAACATCAGGAATTTTACGTCGCCGGGCAGCGCATAGACGGCCGTCACGGTGGGAATCCAGAATCCCCAGCAAGTTACGGTGGTGGCCAGCCACCGTCTCCATCCGACCCCACCGCCGAGCACCAGGGGAATTTTTGAGAGTTTGTAGCCCGCCTCTTTGAACCCAAACAAGAAAACGCCGTAGGGCATGGTGATGAGCGGACTAAACAAAAATTGGTCGTACAGCACCTTTTGGGCCACCACTCCGGGTGATGTGCCAGCACCGATGGTCCGCCCCAAATAGGCATAGAACACGTCAACCATGATGCCGATACCGGCCCAGAAGAGAAACAGAAATGGGTAATCCGCCAGCGGCGTGGGCGGCTGGCGCATGATTCGTTTACCAATCTCCGGAATGGTGATGCAGGAGATAGCGGTAGAGATGGCGGCAAACGCAAGTCCGCCTTCGGTTTTGTAGCGAGCCAGTGCCTCGGCACCCGCCTGCAATCCTGGTAAGAGATAGAACAGTGCCGCCAGCACCCAAGCGGCCAACACGATTACAAGAAATGCGAGCCAATTTTGACGGACGGCCGTAGCCCCTTCGCGAGCTGCAGCGAGGAACGGAGTCACCGGTTCCGCGATGCGAATTCCCGCATGAAATGGGCCAATGCCTCGGCTCCGTCTAGCGTCATCGCGTTGTAGAGACTCGCGCGGATTCCACCTACACTACGGTGCCCTTTTAGGCCATCCAGTCCGGCGGCGGTCGACTCCTTGACGAATTGTTGGGTGAGGGCTTCGGTGGGGAGGGTAAAGGTCACGTTCATCACGCTACGGGCGGAAGGACGGGCATGTCCACGGTAGAAATCGCCATCAAGCGCCTGGTAGACGACCGCCGCCTTTTGCCGATTGAGCTTCTGCACAGCCTCTAACCCCCCGAGTTGCATAAGGTGCTTGACGACCAATCCCGTGACGTAGATGGCAAAGGTTGGCGGCGTGTGATAAAGCGAACCGGAATCCGCCTGGAGACGATAATCGAGGTATGGCGGAAGCGAGGCCGGCATTTGATCCAAAAAGTCTCGACGCACGATCACCAGAGTCAGCCCGGCCGGGCCAATATTTTTTTGGGCGCCTGCGTAGATCAGGGCGTATTTTGTGACATCGAGCGGACGAGAGCAGATATCACTGGACATATCGCATATCCAATTACCGGCTGCGGGCGGGTCCCCGGGGAATTGCACGCCATGGATAGTCTCGTTGCTGGTGAAGTGCGTGTAGGCGGCGAACCGGTCAGAGACGAAATCCACCGGAAGTCGGTTGTAACCGGTCGTTTCACCGTCCCAAGGGGTGTTGACGCGGCCGACGAGTTCGGCAGCCGCGCGGGCTTTCAGGCCCCACTCTCCGGTAATGATATAGTCGGCATATCCACCTTGCGACAAGAATGCAAGCGGAATTTGCGAGAATTGTTGGGTGGCACCCCCCTGAAGGAAGAGAAGCGCATAGGATTCCGGAATCCCAATGAGAGTTCGGAGATTTTTTTCGGTTTCGCGGATGATGCCTTCGTACACGCCCGAGCGGTGAGACATCTCCATGACAGACATGCCGGTTCCCTGCCAATCGAGGAGTTCGGCTTGGACTTGTTCCAGAACGGGCAACGGAAGGGTGGAGGGCCCGGCGGAGAAGTTGTAAATGCGCGACATCCGAGAAGGTAAGGGTACCGGACAGACGAATGACCGATAAGGTTCACTCTCGGTAGAGTGTCGATTTTTAGTCTCTCCCTAACCGTTGAAGAGTCTGACCTGGACGAATTGCTGCACGTTAACAACGCGGTGTATCTGCAGTACGCCGAGCAGATTGCCAGGGCTCACTCTGATTCGCTCGGGTTAACCTTGGAACGAATGCACGAACTGGGCGGCCAGTTTGTCGTGCGTCGCCACGACATTACGTACCACTTGCCCTGCCATCTGGGCGACAAATTGGTGCTCAAGACCCAAATCCTGAGCCAACGTGGAGCCCGGGCGGTTCGTCACGTGGAGATTTGGCGCGGGTCGGATCAGATTGTGGACTGCGAGACGGAGTGGGTTTGGATTGACATCCTGACGTCACGGCCCCAACGGGTACCGCCGGATTTCAACCGAATGTTTGGACTCTCGGCCGAAGGCATGGTAAGTTACTGCCCCGCCTAGCGAATACGGGGGAATTACTTTGCTAGTAGCGGTGTTCTAGTATCCTATCGGTTCCGGCATGCATCTCAGCGTCGTGATTCCCGCCTATAACGAAGCCGAGCGGCTGCCTCGCACGCTCCTTCGGGTGAAGGAGTACTACGACAGTCAAGGTTTCGACTACGAAATTATCGTGGTCGATGATGGGTCGGCGGATACCACGGCCACGATTGCGGCAGCGACTGCCGACCGAGTGATTTCCGTTAGCCCTAATCGAGGCAAAGGGTTTGCGGTGCGATCGGGAATTCTGGCCGCGTCGGGAGACTACATTTTGTTTTGCGACGCGGATTTAGCAACCCCGCCCGAAGAGGACCAAAAATTATTCGCTCGCTTTAAGGCGGGAGCAGATGTTGCGATTGGTAGCCGCCCGCTGCGCGAAAGTGACTTAGAGATTCGCCAGCCCTGGTACCGCGAGATGCTCGGACGGGGATTTAATCTAGCCGTACAGACGATTGGGGTGAGCGGGATTCAGGACACCCAATGCGGATTCAAGATGTTCACTCGGGCAAGTGGGCATGACGTTTTCTCACGAGCGAAGGTGAATCGGTTCGGGTTTGATTTTGAAGCACTGATGATTGCTCGGGATCTGGGCTACCGGATCGATGAGGTCGGCGTGCGGT
>CANFJD010000029.1 GCA_947447315.1 Fimbriimonadaceae bacterium | reverse complement strand
TCCGGTAAACGACGGTCGGGGTTCATTGATGCCTCCGACCTCGAAACCGCGAAGCGGCTGGTCCAGGCAGATGGCCGGTACATCCTAGAAATCACCGAACAAAAGGTCGCCAAAGCATCCACCAGCTACGGCAAAGGCAAGGTGACCCGAGCCGATGTTGCGCTATTTACGCGACGTATGGCCGATCTGGCCGCGGCGGGGCTTCCGCTAGATCGAGTGTTGCGAGTAGTCGCCGAACAATCAGAGAATCCTACTTTGGCCGAAGTCGCGGCTGAAGTGCTTAAAGATGTTCAGTCCGGTCAACCAATATCCGATTCTCTAGCCAAGCATCCCAAGTACTTCCCGATTGTCTATACCCAGACCCTCAAGGCCGGCGAAGCTTCCGGTCAATTTCCCGAAGTTGCCACTCGCCTGGCCGACTTTCAAGAGACCGAAGTCGCTCGACGTAGCCAAATCGTGAGCGCTATGATCTATCCGGCGATCCTTGCTTTCACCGCCGTTGGAGTCGTGGTGTTTCTTCTCCTCTTCGTTGTCCCCCGGCTTCAAGGCATTTTCAAAGACCTTGGAAATGATCTGCCGGTACCAACTGTCATCCTCCTTGCCACCACGAGTTTCCTAACGAACAACGGTCTCCTCTTGAGTGGCATCCTCATTGGCGCCATTATTCTCTACCGTGGATGGGTTGCCACCGAGGCTGGCGCGCTTGCCCGCGATGCGTGGATCATGCGTCTCCCAACCGTCGGACCCGTCGTACAAAAAGCCACGGTAAGCCGGTTTGCCAGGGTTCTAGGAACCCTAGTCTATGGCGGTGTCCCAATCCTCGAGGCACTCGAACTCTCTGGCATGGCCGCGGGAAATAAGCAGTTTCTTCGCAGTGCCCGCCAAGTACAAACGGAAGTTCAAGATGGCCGAGGAATTGCCGACGCGATGCGCGACGCCGGAGCATTTCCCCCGGTTCTCACCAATATGGTAGCCGTGGGAGAAGAAACTGGCGACTTACCCAAAATGCTTGGACGAGTTTCTGACTCCTTAGACTTTGAAGTAGATAACGGCGTGAAACGACTTACGGCCCTTGTCGAGCCAATCATCGTTCTGGGCATGGGGGGCTTCGTTGGTTTCGTTGTCCTCAGCGTGTTGCTACCAATTTTTGCCGCTCAAGACCTAGCCAAGTAAACCAAAGTTTAATAAGATCGTTAATCGCTTTATCACCGAGAACCAACCATGAAAAAGGTAACAACTAACCGCCGTGGATTTACGCTCATCGAATTGATGGTCGTAATTCTTATCATCGCCATTTTGGCCGCCCTGGTCGTGCCAAAGGTCATCGGTCGCACCGACGATGCGAAAGTCGGAGCGGCGAAATCCGATATCTCCGCGCTTAGCACCGCTATCGATACATTCCGCCTCGATTGCGGTCGCTACCCCACCACCGAAGAAGGCGTCCAAGTCCTCAGCGTTCCTCCGTCCGATGTTCAAGGCTGGAAAGGTCCCTACCTTCGCAAGGCTATTACCAACGATCCCTGGGGAAATCCATACATCTACGAATATCCGGGATCTCTAGGAAACGAATCGTTCACCCTGAAATCGTACGGTGGCGACGGAGTTCCTGGCGGTGACGGCAACAACGCCGACATCAGCATCGAGTAGCGCATTCCGCCGATATGAGCTTGGTTTTTCGGTGTTTCTTATGAGAACTCGTGCCTTCACCTTGATGGAACTGACCGTCGTTCTGGTGCTCGTCATCATCTCCGCGATGATGGTAGCTCCGGCCGTGACGTCATTCCTTCAGAATCGTGAAGAGCACGATTTCGTGGCAAAACTCGAAAAGCTCGCGGTTGATGAACGCCAAAAAGCTCGCAGCGACAAATCCACCAAAACGCTTCGTTTTGATGAAGCCGCTCGGGCATTTAGAGAAGACAAAGATGCCAATATCTTCGCTACCATCCCCGAAGGTGCCTCTGCATCCGAAGCTCGGGTGGACGGAAAGACTGTCGCCGCCGATGACTGGACCGTGAGATTCTTTTCGGATGGGACGGCCACGTTGTCTCAAATCACGCTTCTAGTAGACGGAAAGCCGTGGTCCCTAGAAGTCTCGAAAGACGCATCCATTTCGCTTCGACAAAAAACCTTGCCCGAAGCAATAGAAGAAGATTGGGAGGCAGGCGACTATGTCCAACGCGGATAAAGGATTCACCCTCATTGAAGTCCTCGTGGCGATCGTTCTTGTCGCGGTTGGCGTGACCGGAACACTCGGTGCGCTTTCCGCCATGGCCCAATCCAAAGTGCGGCTCCAGCAGTCTCAATTGATGCAGAAGCTAGCGAACGATAAGTTGGCCGAAGTTATTGCGACCGGTGACGCCTCCAATGGCTCGGCCAGCGGCACATTCGATTCCGCCGGGGCTGAAAAAATGACCTGGAGCACCGAAGACGAATCTACCGGCGTGGAGAATCTGGACGCAATTACCGTCACGGTCAAACAGGACGATCGCGAGGTATCCGCCTCCACCCTTTACTATCGCGCCCCGGCCACCACCGGAACGGGATCTGGCGCAACCGGGACGGGGCAATGAGTCAGACCTTGCAACCACGGCGTCGGCAGGCTGGACTTACGATTCTGGAAGTAATGGTTTCAATCGCGGTTGCCGCCATCCTGATGACCGCAACCGTCCAAGCAATCGGAATTGGCCTTGGCTACGACTCGCGATTCCGCGCTGCCGGTGAATCGGATGCCGCCAAGAAAGGCTTTGAAGACCGTATCCGTCAACTGATTTCAAAGGCGTACCTTAACCCAGTCGCTACCGACGACGGATCATTCTTCATTGCTTCTCAAGGAGCGCTAAGCGGCGGCGAATCCACGGATAATCCCGATACGCTCACTTTCACGGTGATCGGTGACAGTATCCCGTCAGCTCTTCGAACGACAGCTGACGACACTCAAGCGGGCAGCGATAACTTTGAACAGCTCAATGAACAGTACGGCCCTCAAGGGGGAGTATCAGAAATTAGCCTGTCCCCCTCCGCTATCGGAACTGCGCCAGAAACGAGCGGCACATTTATCCGTCGTCAAACACCAGCCGACAGCGATCCCACCCAAGGTGGTCGCGAATCGCTCTTGAACGCCGACGTCACTTCCCTGCGGTTCGAGTTTTATGACGGCACGCAATGGATCGGTACGTGGGACGCGAGACAGCAAGCCACCAAGCGACTTCCTGCTTGCGTGCGACTGACTTATCGGTGGAAAAATGATGACGCTGACAGCACATTAGTGATCTCCCTCCCTAGTAGCGACGTTACTACTGACAACCCAATGACGGCAGGTGGAGGCTAGCAATGAGGCACACAGCCAAACGAGAACGCGGCGTTGTCTTTGTATTCTGCCTAGCCCTTATCGTGGCGTTGCTCGGAATCGTGACTGCCGTAGCAATGACCTCGCGAAATAACGCCACGGCTGCCATCCAGTCCACTGAAACAAGCCGCGCCGATCGCATGATCGAAGCCGGTATTCAGCGAGCACTCGCTCAACTGACGGCAACTCCTACCTCCACTAACACAGCAACTTCAGCTTCTGGTGCGCCGACGCTCCTCACCGACGAGTGGGCGACGCTTGGCAGCGATGGCGACGAGGAATTCATGGTGGGTGACAGCAGCTTTCGAATACGCATCACCGACGCGTGCTCGCTCCTCAACATTAATTCCATGACCCAGGCGCAACTCGAAAAGCTGCCGCTTCAGGCCGATCAGATCGATAGCATTCTCGATTATCGAGAAACCAGTACCACTCCGCGAACCGACGGTGCAAAGGACCAGTATTACAACAGCCTGCCTAAGCCGTACAACGCGAAGCTTCGTGACTTTGAGAGCCTAGACGAACTGCTTCAAGTCAAAGGAATCACCTACGGCACGATTTTCGAACCAGTTACGGGCTTTAGTGGAACCAACCTAGTTCCCGGCTTGAACGGAGATCCGGTCGTTCTCAGCAACATTCTAACGGTCTACGGCTACAGTCCACTCCGAACATCCCAAGGAGCCGCCCTGATCAACGTAAACGCCAACGGAACAACGGCAGCGAGACTCCAACAAGCTCCTGTATCACTTCCGGCTGGTCTAGCGGCTCAGATTGCTGCCCGCAAAAATTGGCCCGGTATCGGCGATATTCTCGCCCTGCCCGCCGCCCAAAGCACCGTCGTCGCCCGTCGCATCCTCGACAACTTAACAATCTCTGGTGCGAACCGGATCAGTGGAAAACTAAACCTAAACACCGCCACCGAGTCGACCCTGAGCGGAATTGTGGATCTCACGCCGGATCTAGTTCAGGCAATCCTCCAGCGTCAATCCCAGGGATTCAACACCCTTGGCGACCTAGCCGATGTTCCTGGGTTCACCGGGACCGTCCTTCAAAACACCGCGGATAAATTCACCGTGGCGTCCGAAACTTTTCTGGTGAAAGTAGAAGGCCGAGCCGGAAAAATGACGAAGGCCGCCATCGCCACCATCGATATTCAAGACAGTAAGCCCCGGGTAGTAAGCATTTGCCCGGTTCCTTACGACGACTACACAACGCGGTGGGAATGGCCAACTGATCCCGTTCGCCAGACCGTGCTGAAAGACAAATGATGAAAACAACCGCCGATTTAGTTGTGGAATGGTCGCCGAAAGGCACCGCCATTTATGACCACCGTACACAAGCCGCAGGGGGAGAACTGTCCGATTATTCGGGCCGATCTGCAATCCTCGCGTTTGGTCGCCGCGCCGTGTTTATCAAGCACGTACGGCTGCCGAACTCCACCCGGCCAGAGATGGAGCAAGTTCTTAGACTACGACTGCCGGAACTTTTCGCCGTGGGCGGAAGCGAACTCGCCTTCGATTTCCTCAGTTACGACGATGTAAATGACCAGGGTCGCCTGTGTCTCGTCGCTGCCGTGCGGGTTGAAGACTTGCGGGCTGCCCAATCTCTCATGGAATCCCGGCGTATCCAAATCACGCAGGTACTCCCGGTCGCCCTCGCTTCTCCGCTTGTCGCAAGCACGACCGGCATCGCCCGTGCCGCGGTGGTAAGTCCGGTTCCTGAAGGATTCGCAGTTGATATTGTCGACGAAGCCAAGTTGCTCACTTCCCGCGTTGTAAGTGAACGAGATGGCCTAGAGTCAGACATCTGCGTCGCGTTTACATTGGCCGGAATCCCTTGCAGTCCAATATTGGTCGGCGGTGGATTGCTCCTTTCGGGAGCCGACCGCAGTATCTCCGGCGATCCCCGGCAATATCTGATCACGAGCCCATCTTCTATCAACATTGAGTTGCCAGAAGTGATCGCCAGGCGCAATCAGCAGGCGCGACAGGCGAAAATGAGGTTCTCCTTAATGCTGGCCCTTGCCACGGTCGTACTTGGGGCTTACGTTTATACGGACTACACCGATGCTCTCGCCAAGGCGAGTCTTGAAGCCGGCAAGGATGCCAAGCGGATCCAAAGATTAACCGCTCTCAGCAAATCGGCCGAAACCGCGGCTGCCGACCTAGGCGGAACCGAAGCAATTCTCAACCGAACTTTTAACATCGCCCAGCCGCTCACCGATGTTGCATCCGCGGCGACAAATGCCCTGCCCGCCGGAGTTTGGCTTACGGGGCTATCAGTCGAGCGAGGCAAAGAATTGCAAATTCGCGGGGTGGGTAAATCCTCGCAAGACGTGACGGATTATGTTCGTAACCTTTCGGAGCTGTCTCGATTCCGAAACGTTCGCCTGGTCTTTGCCAATGATTCCACAATCGATGAAGCAAAGGTGGTGCAATTCAGCATTTCCGCTTTC
Source organism: Fimbriimonadaceae bacterium (assembly GCA_947447315.1). Lineage (GTDB taxonomy): Bacteria > Armatimonadota > Fimbriimonadia > Fimbriimonadales > Fimbriimonadaceae > Fimbriimonas. The sequence continues at coordinate 10,811 of CANFJD010000029.1, read as the reverse complement.
CCCGTCGGCAACCTGCCCCTGATCGATCCCGCCAAGCGGGGAGGCAAGTAAATGCTCGATTTCAAAGACAAAGATAACCAAACCTATAGCGCTATCTCCGCCACATGTCTCCTGCTGCTTCTTATAATGTTTGGCTATCTTCTGTTAGCGCCAAAACCGTCGTACAAACGATCGGCCGCCAAACAGGCCCGACAGGAGATGAGCCTGAAGTTATCTGCCCAACAAGCCCACGAAAGGAGAGACACGGCGGCCAAAACGATTAGCGATCGAACCTGGCCAGGTACAGCCGAAAAACTGACTCCGATAGCACTCGCACGCGTCAATGAATATGTTGCCAAAGCTGGCGTACACCTACTCGCCTTTCGGCCGCAACGATCGGTGGTCGGAAAGACTCTGGAGTCCATTCCATACTTGGTAAGCGTAGAAGGCGAGTATCCCAAAGTAATGAAGTTCTTTCGTACACTCGACCGCAGTGATCAAAAGATTGCGGTCAACCTAATTCAAGTATCCAGCGCGGATAACTCTAGCGACAAGGTCACTGGAAGCGCCGGGCTTGTCGCGTACGTCAAAGTCTTGCCGCCTGTCTCACCGAAAGCAACGCCTCCAACCACACCCGGTTCGAGCATGAATCCGGATACCACGATGCCCGCTACCGGCAGTACAACCGGGAAGCCGGACACAAACTCCGAGAAGAATTCAGGAGCTAAACAAAATGGCTAATCAAAAGAAGACAAGCCCCGTCGTTTGGGCCGGATTGGTAGCCGTCTGCGCTGCCATTTACTTCAATGTAGATGGGGGAGGATCTTCCACAGCTGCAAATCCTAAGCGTAAACCACCGACTCCCGCCACCAAAAAGGATGACTTTACTCCCGCAGATTACACCGCAAAGTTTGAGGCGATTGAAGGCAAAGCCGCTACCAACGCGTTTAATCCGCTGGTAATCAGAAGTCAGGGTAAGAACTCGGTGCCGACCATTGACGGCGCCATCCCGGCAGCATTTGCCGATGGAGACGGAAATTGGCAGTATAAAGGCTACGCAACCGTAAATGGTACGGCGAACGCTCTGCTGGAAAATCAAAGCTCTGGCGAGGGTGTATTTGTGAAACCTGGTGAACGATGGAAATCGTGCCGCGTCTTAACTATAACGAGAGATTCGGTTGTGATGCAAGGAACCTCGGGTGCCGCTAGAACAATACCGATTGTTTCGGAAGATGAACCAGTGTCGCGGACCGCGAGTACTTCCCTGACGCCTTTGCCCGTACCAAACCCGATTACCGGCGCGATTAGCGACCCGGCTCAGTCGGGAGGCGGTCGCGGAGGACGCAGAAATCGTTTTGGCGGGTTTGGCAACGGAAACCCCGGATCTATCCCTTCAGGATCGGCTACCGCCGCTCCCGCTGCTGCTGGCGTACAGTTCTCCTCCCCAGGAATCGTGATCGGACAATGAGTTTGCTGAAAAGAACCATCATCGCCGGCGTTCTCATCGCCCCGGCTCTCTTCCCCACTGCAGCGCAAGCTCAGTTCGACTTCGGTGGCGGCGCAACCAGTGCCGCATCGTCCAAACCGTGGTCCGACTTCAAGCTGAACCCCAAGACCAAAATCAAGCTGCAGTTCCGTAACGCCGGCATAGACTCGATCATCTCGCTGTTCCAAGACACTTCGGGCGTCACCATCGTGAAAGATCCGCAGCTAGTCGATAAGCTCACGCTCACCAGCGCCAAGCCGGTGAGTCTGTCCGATGCCTTTCAGATCCTCAGCACAACTCTTAGCCTGAAAGGCTACGAAATGGTTAAAGACGGCAGTTTGCTCGTTATCCGAAAGAAAGTAGACCGCCCGGCGGCCCCGGCGATCGACTTTTCGGCGATTATGAGTGCCAACCAAGGCGAGCAATCGGAACTCAAGGTCTATCCCGTAAAGTACGCCTCGGCAACCGCTTTGGCGAAGGTTCTAAATGAAGTGTTCCAATCGCAAGCCGCGGGTGGTGGATTCCCAGGTTTCAACTTCGGTGGAGGAGGAGGAGGTCGTTTTGGAGCTGCAGCTGCCGGTGGCGGAGGATTCCAATTCGGCGGATTTGGACAACGTCAACAGCCTCAGGTTCGTGCGTCGTCGGATGAGTTCTCTAACTCAGTCGTGGTGAACGCCCCACGCAGCCAGCAAAAGGATGTCGCGGATCTCATTACGCGGCTAGATAAGGAAACCGACGCTCCTCAACGCCCCGTTGTTTATAAGCTGGAATTTGCCAGTGCTACCGACGTCGCCACTTCGATCTCGAATGTTCTCATCGCCAATGCACCAAAGGGCCGAGGTCAATCCAATACTCAACAGCAGGGCGGCGGAGGCTTTTTCGGCGCTATCTTCGGCGGCGGCCAAGCGAATCGGCAACAGCAAGCTCAGGTGTCAACCGACACCCGTACGAACAGCATTATCGTAACCGCAACGGACGATATACACGCCCTCGTGAAGCAAATCGTCGGCCAATTGGATCAGAAGATCACCGTCGAGTCGTCAACGTTTGTGATCCCACTGGCAAACGCGCGCGCCGATTCAGTTGCGTCGCTGCTGAACTCTGCGTTCGGTACCCGATCGGGCCTTAACGGTGGCGGAAATCGCGGCGGCACCGCCACGAATAATAACAATCGAACGACTGGCACGCTCGGTGGCGGAAATAACAACCGCGCTGGTGGTGGCTTGGGCGGCGAGATCGTTGATCCGAACTCCATTGCCGTTCAGCTAAAGAACCCGAATGCTGACGAGGGTGAACTGCTGACCACGGTCGGCGTTGCTCAAGGCTTCGGCGGCGGCTTCTTTGGCGGCCAGAATCAAAACAATCAAAACCGTAACCAAACGGTAGCGCGAGATTCCAGTGGTCGGGTTGTTAATATTCAGGATCTACAAAACCAAGTCACAACGATTGCCGATCCAAATACCAACTCGATCATCGTGGTGACCACGCCAGAAAATGCCGAACTCATCCGCCGCATCGTCGGTCAGCTGGATAAGATTCCGGAACAGGTAATGATCCAGACGATCATCGTTGAGGCCACCCTAGACGATTCGAGAAAGCTCGGCTTCGACTGGACCTTCACTCAAAACAACGTTTTCAACCAGAAAGGCGCCACTGGCACTGCATCTACTAACTTCCCTGATGCCGCGAATACCGTCGCTCAAGGATTCAAGTACAGCATCGTAGGCGGAGCCCTGCAAACGACGATTAAGGCCATTCAGACGGACGATCGATTCAATGTGTTGTCAACGCCGCGAATCTTTACTTCCAACAACGTTCAGGCCGAAATCAACATCAGCCAAAGCATTCCGTACATCCTCAGTAGCCGGCAAGATGCGAACGGTAACTTCACGTACAACTACGACTTCAAGGATGTAGGAATCGTCCTCACCGTCACGCCTCGAATCACCAGCAATGGCTACGTGACAATGGACGTGACGCAACAGGCGAACGACCTGCAGGGGTACACCAGCTTTAATGCTCCGATCATCAACCAACGGCAGGCTCAAACCACCGTATCGGTAAAAGATGGAGAGACGATCGTCCTTGGTGGCATTATCCGAAACACGGTGACGAGTTCGGTGCGTAAGGTGCCAATTCTAGGAGATGTACCGTTGCTCGGGCAACTGTTCCGCTCAACTGATAAGTCAAAGAGCAAGACCGAACTGCTCGTGTTCTTAACCCCGCGGGTCGTACGCGATTCGGACGATGCAAGAATGCTACGGCAGAACCAACAAAATCAGCTTTCGCCAAACTCACAGAAAGATTTGAACTCAGCCCTCCCTGGAAAGGGAGGAACGCCGCCCCCGGCAACTACCGGTGACGACAAAAAGAAAGGAAACGGAGGAAACAAATGAAATCAATTACTAAACTAGCCGTTGTCGGCCTATTAGCCATCGCCGCCATTGCGGCCCATGCTCAGGGATTTGGCGGAGGTGGTCAAGGCCGCCGTGGCGGCTTTGGCCGCATGGGAGGCATGAATTCCAACTTCATTCTTCTTGGTCGTGAAGATGTCCAGGAAGACCTAGCTCTCACGTCCGACCAAAAGTCGGCTTACAAGGATGCTCAGGACAACCAGCAGGAAAAAATGCGGGCTCAGTTCGAGGAAATGCGAAACTCCGGCACCCGTCCCGACCCTACCACCATGCGCGACACGTTCGCCAAGATGATGAAGGAAGCGGACGGCGAAGTGGCAAAGATCCTCAAACCAGAACAGGTCAAGCGCCTGAAAGAGATCTCGATTCAGCTCGACGGAAACAAAGCCGCGCTGAAGGAAGATATCCAGAAGGATCTCACCATCACCGACGCGCAGAAAGCCCAATTGAAGAAGCTTCAAGACGCGGCTCAAGCCGCCAACACCTCGGTAATGGAAAAGGCTCGAAATCGAGAAATCCAGTGGACCGAAGTTCAGGACATTACCAAGAAAAACGATAAGGCCCTTAACGACGAAATTGGCAAGGTTCTTACCGCCGCGCAGAAGACGAAACTCACCGAGATGAGCGGTAAGAAATTCGTCGAAAAGGAAGAGGAAAAGGGCTAATTGCCTTCGACCATAGATCGTCCGGGGGGGCTTACCCTCCCGGACGAAATGTTAGGCGGCTTTGGAGGTTTTCCGGACCGCGTATTTCTCATATCCGTTGGCAACGATAAGTACGCCGCCAACAATGTTGCCATCCCCGATGGAGGGACAACGAACGGTCTAGCCTGCTTCCCATCACCGGACGACGCGACAACCTATATGGGCCTACTAGCTGGACTGAGCGGTGAAATTGTAGCCAAGTCTTTCGACGAAGCCCGGGAAATCGCTATCTCAAAACCCATCCTGTCCTGCATCCTGTTATTCGTGGACGGAAAAATCGCTGATATCCACTGGGTGCGGTAACTCTCTACCGGATCGTTCCGCCGGCCAAAACCGTTTGCCCGCGATAAGCTACCGCCATTTGCCCGGGCGTCACCGCTCGGACTGGGTTCGAAAAAATCAGCTTTCCACTGGGCAAAATGGTCGCAGACTGCGGCGCCATGTTATAGCGAATCTTAGCTTGAACTCGTACCGGCCCCGTAATCGGTGTCTCGCTGGCCCAATGAAGATCGTCTAGCTCTACTTCACGACGTTCCAAATCGGTCTCGCTACCGAGAATAACTTCATTCACATCTGGCTTAAGACCAATCACATACATCGGCTTTCCTGCCGCCACGCCAAGTCCACGCCGCTGACCAATCGTAAAGTCTGCCACTCCGGCGTGGTCTCCTACCTCCCGACCTTCTGTGTCCCGAATCTTGCCGGGTCGAAAAACATCCGGATTTCGATTCCTTAAAAACTCACGGTAACCGCCCGCCTCGCTGACAAAGCAAATTTCCTGACTATCTGGTTTATCGGCCAAATGGAGGCCCAAATCGCGAGCTAAGTCCCTCACGGAAGCCTTGGAAACCATCTCCCCCATGGGAAACAACGTGTTCGCTAGTTGGGCCTGAGAGAGCATGTAAAGTACGTAACTCTGGTCTTTATCCGGAGCTCGCGATCGGAGCAAGCGGAATATCCCATCGGCATTCTTCCGAATCCGCGCGTAATGGCCGGTAACAAGGCGATCACATCCCAGTTCTTGCACCTTTTGCGCCAAGATCTCAAACTTCACCTTCTTGTTGCATTGCACGCACGGGTTCGGTGTCCTTCCCTGCCGATATTCTTCGACAAAATTCTCGATCACCGCCTCCCGAAACTCTTCCCGGAAGTTCATCACATAGTGCGGAATACCAAGTTGCCGGGCTACCCGCCGGGCATCCTCAACCGCTCCCAACGAGCAGCATCCGGCGTGACGAGGATCGGTCTGGCTCTCCTGCCAAATTTGCATCGTGAGGCCAACCACGTTGTAACCACGCCGCTGCATCAGCGCGGCCGCGACACTGCTGTCGACACCGCCGGACATCGCCACCAAAACCGTTTCGCGACGCTTACTTCTTGGCATCCAGTTCTTTGATAAGCTTATCAATCAGATCCGATCCCATAAGCTGGCGGAACCCTTCCGTCTGCATGATCTGGGGATCCTTACCCGGCACCATTAAGATAAACGTCGGAGTACCCTTCACCCCAATCGCATCTGCCACTTTCCGGTCGTCCGAAATACGCTGATAAACTGAATCATTCGTGTCCTGAAGCCGCGTCAACATATCTTTCGGATCTAATCCAGCAGCCCGGGCGGCCGAAAGAATCGGCTCCACGTCGTGGATTTCGTTCCCGTCCATTCCCGCCATAAGTGCCCGCGTGTAGTCCCAGAAACGACCCTTGTCTGCGGCGATCTCCGCCATTGCGGCTGCCGTCGGAGACATTTCGTGCTGATCAATCAAAAAGTGCCGATAGACCAAACGCACCTTACCGGGATACTTCTCAACAAATTCCTTGACCTGCGGCGCCATCTTCTGACATGTGGGACAACTCAAGTCGGCGAACTCAACAATGGTTATTGGGGCTTTCTCATCACCAAAGGAGTGAGGCTGCTTTCCAATCAGCGGCAGACCTCCAAGCTTAGATTCAGAGAATGCGGCAACACCACGCAAACTGCTCTGAAGGGTCGTAGACTGAATTCCGGCAACCGCAAGGGCAACCACCGGAAGTCCGAACTTCAAGAACTTAAAGGGGCTTCCCCGGTCAACCAGATCGTCTTCCGATGCCTTCTGCATCTCCCGCATCAACAAAATCTGCGTGATAAAGATGAGAGTCATCGCGACCGCACTGGTCAAGCAATAGGGACAAACCGCGTGGATTACCGTGAATGAAATGAGTTGCAAGTACAGGCTTGCTAGCGTTCCAATCGCTCCTAACCCCGTTGCGACCACGGTAAGGCTCCGAAAATTCACTCGATCGGTGTTAAACCGAAGGACGGCGATCAGAGATATCAAAATGTATCCGACCAATCCGAAGTAAGCAACCGGGATGGTCAAGAAATAGCCCGATGGATGCTCTGCCACTTTCGCGCACCCACCACCGCTGCCGCACGGCAGCGTAATGTTCATGGCCTTCTCCAGCGTCAAAAGCATGGCCACGTACAAGCCAATGCTTCCCAGCACGAGAGTAATCCGGTTGAGAAGAACAGCCTTCACAGAAGAATTATACTTTTGATCCACCGGATGGCTTTAACGTTGCCCCTCCGTCGATCGTTCCCCTTTCCAATACCGACTTCCGTCCAGGGTTCTAACCAGAAATCCACCATCCGATAGCTCTCGCCGAACCAGCACGTGGTCCTCGAAAATCATCGCATTTTTTAATATTGCGTTAACTTCCGGCTCCGAGTAGGTGCGAGATTCTTCGAAATTCTCCGCCAGGCGCAGGAGAATCAGCAGCCGCAAATCGTGCCGTTTCCGCGAAGGCCACGTGTGCAACTTTCCGTCCTTCGAAAAGTAACCCTCGGTAGGATCGCTCAAATCCTACCGACCGTCCGTCCGATACTTCGATATCAACTCAATCGCCTTTTCCCGTCCTTCCCATCCGTGAATCTCTACTTCCTTCTGCTCCAACTGCTTGTAGACCTCAAAGAAGTGCTGGAGCTCCTTCAAAGTGTGCTCATTCAACTGATCCAGTGACGATCGGTAGCCGTAACGAGGATCCTTTGTCGCGACCATCAAGATCTTCTCGTCTGGCCCTTTATCATCGGTCATAAACAGAACACCAATGGGAGAAGCCTCGATCAGACAGCCAGGGAAAGTGGGATGACTCAGCAAAACCAACACGTCCAGAGGGTCACCGTCCAAGTAGTGGGTCTCTGGAATATATCCGTAGTCAAAGGGATAAAACAGCGGCGAGTAAAGCACGCGATCCAGCTTGATAATGCCCGTTGCCGCGTCTACTTCGTATTTATTCGTACTTCCGCGGGGGATCTCGATCACACAATTACACTGTTCGGGTGCGAGGGGACCAATGGAGGCATTTAAGAGCGACATCTGAACCTAAAGCGTACCGTGCAATTCCAATCAGAAAGATAACTAATGCCCTGCACTTGCGGATTCTGAACTCGGTCTGGATTTCCGAATTAGCAGTACGGCCGGTGCCACCGCCAGCATGGACCAAAAGATCAGATAGAACGCCTGATTAAACGCCAGAGTGCTCGCCTGGGCGTTTACCGACCGATCGATCATTGCTAGCGCCGCCCGTTGCGCGTCGGGCAGCGAAAATCCTTTGGACACAAACAGGTGAGTCAGCTGTTGCCAACGTTGATCCAACGCCGAATTCCCAATGTACGTGTTCGTCACTAAGTCAGCCCTCGCCGCGCTCGTCTGCCGCGTGACATAAGTGGACAAAATCGCAATTCCAAAGGATCCCCCCAACTGTCGACTCAAGTTCAGTAAGCCGGCTGCCTGCGCAATCTCGGCTCCCTTTAGCGAACTGAACGCCGCCAGATTGATCGGCGTGAAGAGCATTCCTAAGCCAAACCCACGCAACAGTAATCCAGTCATCGTATCACCGCGACCGCTCGTAGACGGGAGCTGAGCCAGTTGCAGCATCCCCACGGCAAACAAACTAATCCCCAGGACGATGAACACTCTCGGATCAACCAACTGCTTCTTGCCACTCAGGAGCCTTCCGCTAATAATCGCCGAAACTAACGTGGCCAATCCCCCCGGAAACAAAGCCAACCCCGTTTCGGTTGCCGTCAGGTGGAGCACATTCTGGGCAAATAGTGGAAACACGAAGACCCCGCCGTACAGCCCAAACCCAAGCGCCAAAAAGAGGGCCAACGCCGCGCTTAGATCTCGATTCTTTAAGATTCTAAGGTTGACAACGGGACTTGGATTGCGAGCCGATAACTGCCACCACAGTAGCAGAGGTAGTGATACGGCGATCACCGCCGAAAGCTTCAAAATCGTCGGATCTTCTAACCACTCTTTGGCATTTCCTTCCTCCAGCACGTACTGTAATGACCCTAACGAAACGGCCAATAATATCAGTCCGAACCAGTCCACCCCCAGATTCTTGAACGCATATTCCGAGTCTTGCAGAAAAGACCCAACCAAGCCCAGCGCCAATACCCCCAACGGAATATTGATCAAGAAGCACCAGTGCCAGTGGTAGTTATCCGTCAACCATCCGCCGGCAGTCGGCCCTAGGGTCGGTGCCGCAATTATTCCCATTACAAAGATCGTTTGTACGATTCCCTGCTGTTCTCTCGGAAATATCTCTCGGAGAGTGGATTGCCCCGTACTGAGTAGCGCCGCACCACCTGCACCCTGCAAAATCCGCCAAAACACCAGCTCGTTAAGGCTATTCGAGACGCCGCAGAAGAAGCTGGAAACTGTAAAAAGAATGATCGACGCCATTAAGTAGCGCTTCCGACCAAAGCGGAAAGACAACCATGCCGTCATGGGGAGAACAATGACGTTCGCCAAGATATATCCAGTAGAGACCCAGCCGATCTCCTCGCTCGTCGCTCCCAGGTTCCCCGCCATCTGCGGCAATGCCGTGTTGATGATCGTGGTATCCAGCACCTCCATGATCGCCGCGATCATGAGACCAAACAAGATAATCCACCGGTATCGAAAAGTGAATTCTGCCGTGGTTAATCCAAGACTTCCCGCACTCACGAACCGACCCGGATGATCGCCGTTACCGACATCCCCACCCGAACTCGGGCGGCATCTTCAGGGTGAACGAAAGCGATCTTCACCGGAATCCGCTGCACCACCTTCACAAAATTGCCCGTCGCGTTGTCTGGTGGCAGCAGCGTGAATGTAGATCCCGTTGCCGATGCGATGCTCTCCACCTTCCCTTCCAGCGGCCCCGTCGGCAGTCCATCAACCTCAATCTCTACCCTGTCTCCTGGCTTTATCCGATGGGTCTGGGTCTCCTTAAAGTTAGCGGTGACATAAACCTCGCCTGATGGCACCAGTGAGACCAAGGGTACATTCGCCTGAGCTTCCGCCCCGATCTGTGCCGTTCGACGTCCTAGTTGTCCCGATTTTGGAGCGTAGATGCGTGTATGCGCCAAATCCAGCTTGGCATTATCCACCGCAGCCTTTGCCGTTTGAATGCGGGCTAAAGCCTGGTCCCGGGCGGCTTCCGTCTGAGACACCCTGACGGTGTTAGCCGCCGCCGTTTGGCCCGTACCCTCGCTCTGAACCAGCTTTCCTTTTGCTGCAACCAGAGATTGACGCGCGGCCGCCACCTGGGCTTCCGCCACTTGAACGTTTGCCGTCGAACTCGTCGCTTTGGATTGCGCCACCCGCAGTTTCGCTTCACTCAGTTGCACTGCCGCCTTCGCCGCCAAAACGCGTGCCCGTTGCGCCGCCAGATCAGCCTTCCGTTGGTTAACTAGATCCCGCGCGTTTGTCACGGTTGCGAATGCCGACTGCACAAGTGATCGCTGCTGCTGAACCAAACTTTCCGACTGATCAAATTGGCGGCGACTGATCGCCCCCGCCTCCAGTAGTTCCCTATTTCGCTTGTATTCCGTTTCTGCCAGATTCACCTGTGACTGTGCGACAGCCAGGTTAGCCTCAGCCGATCTCACTCCGTCTTCCGCCACGGAAACCGCTTGCTGAGCGCTTTCCGTCTGGCGCTGACTGGTCACCAAGTTCGCTTGCGCCGCCGATATGTCCGCTCGCGTTGACTCAATCTCAGCCTGGGCACCCATCGCCGACGCCGTCGCTCCCATTACGTTTGCTCGAGCTTGCGCCACGGCCGCCGCGCTATTCGCAATGCCTGCCGTCCCCTGATTCACAAGCCCTTCAGAGTCCAACCGACTTGCTTCCGACACGGCTTCTGCTGCCTGAATCGCGTAACCCGCCGCCTTAGCGTCTGCCACCGCCGCGGCATAGTCGG